>DMPJ01000050.1 GCA_003456035.1 Planktothrix sp. UBA8402 | reverse complement strand
CCTTCTCGCTCTTGAAGGAAAATCCCAACTTGGTGAAATGGGCAGATTGCTGTGATTTTCGTTTCTTGAATTTTGGAGGTTTAACCCGTTGACCTTTTCTAGTTCCTTTGCAGGAATTGAAGAAATTTTGATAGGCTTGTTCTAGGTTGTTTAAGGATTGTTGCAAGGGAATTGCTGAAACTTCCGACAACCATTCCCGTTCTTCTAGTTTCTTAGCTTGGGTGATGAATTGTTTCTGAAGTTCAGCATTTTTGGGCTTCTTTTTACCTCCTTTGTACTCGGAAATACAAAAAGCCAGTGTATCGTTCCACACTACCCGAACACAACCAAATAACTTGGCTAATGCCAATTTTTGAGAGGGTGTTGGATAACATCTATAACGATATCTGGCTTTCATACCTTTGTTGATTGCAACTTGTTTTATTATACATTAAGTTAGAATCAAAAGCCGTCGTAAAACGACGGGGCTTTAAACCCAAAATTTCCGGTAAAATTTTTTAATGATTCAGATGAATTCAACACTNNAACAAATTCAGCAATTCTATGATTCTTCTTCCGGTTTGTGGGAAGAAATTTGGGGAGAACATCTGCATCATGGATATTATGGGCCAGATGGAACTCTGAAAAAAGAACGACGTCAAGCTCAAATTGATTTAATTGAAGAATTCTTGAATTGGGGACTAACACCAACAAAGCAAGAGGATTTGCAAGGGTCTCGAATTCTTGATGTCGGCTGTGGAATTGGGGGAAGTTCGTTATATTTAGCGGACAAATTCCAGGCGGATGTTACTGGAATTACCCTGAGTCCTGTTCAAGCTAAAAGAGCCACAGAACGTGCCTTAGAAGCTCGATTACAGCAAAAAACGAAGTTTTTGGTAGCCGATGCCTTGGAAATGCCTTTCGAGAGCAATAGCTTTGATTTGGTGTGGTCTTTAGAAAGTGCTGAACACTTCCCGAATAAAATTCAGTTTTTGCGAGAATCCTATCGAGTATTGAAACCGGGCGGAACTTTGTTAATGGCCACTTGGTGTCATCGTCCCTTGGGGGGAAATGCTGGACAACTCAACGACGAAGAACGTCGGCATTTAGCCGAAATTTATCGGGTTTATGCCTTACCTTATGTGATTGCTTTGCCTGAATATGAAGCGATCGCAACTAACCAAGGATTTGAAAATATTCAAACGGCTGACTGGTCAAAGGCCGTCGCCCCGTTTTGGAATACAGTAATTGATTCTGCCTTTAATCTGAGCGCCATCATCGGTTTGCTATTCAGTGGCCCAACAACAATTCAAGCCGCCTTAGCCTTACCCCTGATGAGTCGAGGTTATGAAACCCGATTAATTCGTTTTGGTCTATTACGAGGAACCAAATAGAAAAAGGTTGTTGAGGGTTAACAGTTAACTATCAACCCTCAACAACCCTTAAAACCGATAGACTTGGCCATCAATTAATAGCCTCGTGATTCCCTTTGCTTGTAGATAGGGAGCAGCTTTGCTGAGGAGTCGGCCATCGGGGACTTTTAACACCCGTTGGTTACGTCCAGAGAAGCGACTAGCTATCCGGTGGTTATCAAATATAGGAAGGGTTTTTTCCAGAATTTCTGCCTCTGGAATCGTTCCTAATTCGCTAAACGCCCTCAGAGGTTTAGCAATCAATTCTGAGAATCGGTCAATAACTAAATAGCAAGTTTTGGGTAGTACAGTTTCAGTTAAGGGCAAAATTTTGACCTCGGCTGCACTTCCATTAACCAGAGAATGAGAAAATAGACCCCGCCGATCTATGTCATCGTCGTCATCATCGTCGCCAAACTCGTCTAGGTAGTCATCGCTATCATTCTGGTCTTCCTCGTCTTCTTCGTTGTCCTCGTCTTCTTGGTCTTCTTCGTTGTCCTCGTCTTCTTCGTTGTCATCAAAAACACGACCCTGGACTTCGAGCCGATCTTGTGAAAACAGCCCCAAAAGGCCAGGAATTGACAACTGATAATTAGACGGGGAAGATTTTATAGAATCTGGTTCCAAGGAATTAGAAGCATCGTTGGCCAAAGCCTCCGAATCAAGAGCAGATGAGCGCTTACGCTTTCGAGGCAATATCAATACAGATTCCCTAGAAACCGACCCAGGTTCGGGTGTTTCTTGGTGAATTTTCTCTTGAGATTCGTCCACAGTATCCTCCGAGGAACGTTTTCCCACACGATGGAGACGCTGTTTTTGAGTCGTCAGGACATCATAGACATCTTTAGGAACAGCACTTTGCAGGACTCGTCTCACTGTTGAGCTACTGACTCCATAGCGTTCGGCCAGAGTAATAGTCGTTTCCTCTGGCACCTCTTGATAGAGCCTAGTAATTTCCTGTTTTTGTGATTCAGAGAGTTTAGTGGATGTCATTGAGTTGGGAGTCACTTGATAAGAAAAAGATGGGAGTTAAGATCGAAATCTCAACAGTTAAATCAATTAACCCTTCGCCGTGCGTCGCCCCCGCCGGCTTTGACGAGAACGGGTTGAGATGTCATACTCCAAAATCGCTCCCACAGCAAATAAAACCCCCGTAAATACAAAGAAGACTTCTAACAAACCGCCACTTTCATATTCCCCTGACCCCCGGGAGTCAGCCCATTTGAAATACATATCAGCAATGTAGAGAGAGAAAATGGCAAAGGCAATCATCCGCCATGACTGGGAAAACCGTCCTCCCCAAAAAGCTAAAATCAAGGCCGTTGCTAAGATTAATAGGAAAACATCCCCGATGATATAGAACAAATTCACCCCAAAAGCTAAGGGTTCAAGTTTACTATCAATGGCTTCTACCCATAAAGGTGCCCGATCAGTTTCCTTGGACGATTCAGTTTCAGGAGTTGGGGAAGTATTGGTTCCCGATTTCTCAACTTGAGGAGCCGAGGTAACAGACGCTGGAACCGAAGGGGTGGTAACCTGTTGTTCAATCGCTATAGGTTCGGGTGAACCGAGCAATCCAAACAGGTTAGGACTGGCAACCCACATCCCAAAACTGGTTCCCACAACTGCTACCCCCAACAGGGCCAACCACTGATTAACATCTAAATCCAATCGTTTAGAGACGACGGCCAGAATCATCCCAGCCCCAAGAAAGATGTAGCTGAGAACGTAAAAACCATCGGCGATAGAAACCGCCGGATCTAAATTCCAGACAAGTTCCCACACCCCAAACAAAACACCCCCGACAAAGTAGAAAAACACCCCTAACCCGATACACAGCCAAACATTACGGCCGCTTACCATCTGGGGACTTTGCCAGTTTCTATAACAGACCAGAGTGGCTGCCAGAAATGCCCCTAATTCAAAAAAGTAGGTTCCGATGGAGTACCAGATCGGTAACTCCTCTCCTTGCACCGTTACACTAAACAGCAGAAAGAATAACAAGGCAAGAACAGCCCACACAATCCCGGCAATCACCAGACCCTGTGATGAAAACAGGGAGGAAGATAAAGAGGACTTTGGTTGTGAAGTGCTACCCATAGGATTAAAATAACTAGCAATTTAAAGAATTAAGACAAAGTTTAGAGCCTAATCGTTTTGTTAACTTCAGCATTTAAACAATAGTCTTTAGTCTAGCGTCCCATATTTAGGTCAGAACAGCTAGTCTATATTTTGGTCAACTCATCACCCATAGGTCACTCAAAGACGACTGATGCAACCAACTGACAAATTGCTCCCGATCATCAATAGTCATATCTTGAAGCACTTCTTCTATCCCCTCGGCAAAACTGGTATTGCCAAAATATCTTTTCCCCAGGTTATAGAGTTCTTGCAGCAAGGTGCTGAGGTGATTCTCTTGCCAGGGTGGAACTTTGAGGTTCTCAAGGGGACTGACTGTCAGTAATGTTTTTATAGCCTCTGAATTATCCGTCTGGGGAAACTTGAATGAGTGAAAAATTTTGATCAAATCTTTTTCAAAGGAACCCGCTTGTCTGGCCCCTAACAAGTCTTCAATATCAAAATAAACCGCTTGCAAAAGCAGTAAGCAGGCTTGAGTTAAAATCGGCAATCTGGTGTCTGTTCCGCCCTGACCTTCTCCTAAGAGTTGATCCAAACGGACTTTCCCCCAGACACTATATCGATCTGATTCCTCTAATAAGACGCAGGCTTTTCCCTTATTATCAGTGAGATCCCGCCAAAATGTCCTGGCGTCTTCTGCTTGTTGGGCACCAAACATTTTCATCAAGCGAAATGTCTGTCCCTGATAATTCAAAACAGGAATCTGCTGGTCTCGGTTAGGGTGTTGAACCGTTGTTATTTCAACATCCGCTCGTTTTAATATAAACATGACACTTCTGCACCTACTCCTGTCATGGCCCCCTGCTTTGAGACTCTCAGAGAATCCACAGGCTCGCTTATCAGAATAACATGGGAGATTCAAAACCCTGTCCCTTTAAGGCCCGGATGAAAATTGACTCCGTGTGTTAAAACACACTTGGTTTTTTATGTTAAACTCGATTCTAGCAGAAATAGGGTATTCAACCTGCTTTATTAAAACCTAGCAGCCTAAAAGCAGTCTTTTTGACGGGACTAGAAAAAAAGTATTTTGAGATTATGTTAAAAATTGACAAAAAATAAGGTAAAATGTTTCAGAGGTTGGGTGTGTAACTCAGGTGGATAGAGTAGCGACCTTCTAAGTCGTTCGTCGGGGGTTCGAATCCCTCCACACCCGTTAATTTTCAAGGGTTACAGCCCCTAATTTTTCTCCCAAAATCTCTACGCCCCCGTAGTAAGCCCTTCAGGGCTTCTTCAGTGGTTTTTAACATTTTTAACTAACAGCAACGTACTATCTAAGTGTTAAAACAGTCTATACTACAAGAAGGTCGAAAAAAGGAAGTTTCCGATGCAGTTAACGTACAAATACCGCCTAAAACCCACAAAAGCCCAACTGAAAACGATTGCTGCTCACCTAGAACTTTGCCGTAGGCAGTACAACTACAGGTTAGGAGAAAGATTTAGATGGTGGGAATCCACAAGAACACCCGTGAACGCCTGTCCTCTAATCGCATCCATAGTCCCAGTTGAGGAAATTTACAAAAATATTCCTCTAACAAGGATACAAACTAGAGACGGTAGA
>DMPJ01000438.1 GCA_003456035.1 Planktothrix sp. UBA8402 | reverse complement strand
CATTTCGCCTTTGCCTTTAATTTCAATAATGCCGCGCTCCTCAAAAATGTATTTATCTTTTAAACGTTGGTAAGTGGTTTCTGTGACTTGAATTTTGCCTGCAACTCCATGGGACTCCATGCGGTTAGCGGTGTTTACCGTATCTCCCCAGAGGTCATAGGTGAACTTCTTTGTACCAATGACTCCCGCTTCTACAGCACCGATATTAATTCCGGTTCGCATTTGTACAGGTTCATTGCCTTCGAGCCGAAATTGACCGATAATTCTTTGCATATCTAAAGCCATATCGGCGATCGCTTCTGCATGGTCAGAGCGTGGAGTGGGAAGTCCTCCAACTACCATATAAGCATCTCCGATGGTTTTAATTTTTTCCAATCCATATTTCTCTGCTAATTCATCAAAAGCCGAGAAAATTTCATTGAGAACTTCCACTAATTGAGCCGGGGATAAATTAGCGGATAATTTAGTAAAATTTACGATATCTGCAAATAAAACCGTAACATCGGCGAAACTATCCGCAATGGTACTTTCTCCCTGTTTTAGACGTTGGGCGATCGCTTCGGGTAAAATATTTAATAATAATCGTTCCGATTTTTCTTGTTCTTCAGCTAACTTTCTTAAATAGGCTTGTTCTTGATCCCGTAATCGTTTTTTTTCTAAACAGGCATTAATTCTAGCTTTTAATAAAACCGGATTAAATGGTTTTGATAAATAATCTTCAGCCCCCAATTCAATACAACGAACAATACTATCAATATCATTAACCGCCGAAATCATCACCACCGGAATATGACGCAAAGCTGGATCAGCTTTCAAAGTTTCCAAGACTTGATAGCCATTCATTTGAGGCATCATAATATCCAGCAACACCAAATCCAGGGACATTGAGCCCATAATTTCCAGAGCTTCAAAGCCATTGGAAGCCACTATCACCCCATAACCTTGGCGCTGGAGTCGTTTAGCCAGTAGGTCACGGTTAACCTCATTATCATCAACAATTAGTACGCGATCCGGTTCAGCGTCCATCTCTTATTAGTGGCTCCTACTGTCGTTTTGGGATATTAACAACAAGTACCACACCTCCAGCTAGGGTTTTCATTTAATCAGTTGCTCGGTTAAACGCTCACAAGTCCAGTTTCTAATATCAAGGGGTAAGCTACCTACTTGATTGAGACAAACGTTACAAGTTTTAATTGTTGTTAATTTTGTTCGGTCAATCCCGACAAAATTAACTTGGGGGAGTCCGTGTATCCCACACTGATTTTTGGTGTGTTTTTGTTTGGAGAAATTCAGCGTGGGACTTAGTGTTCCCCCAAGCCTCCTTTTGAGTTAAACAGCTTTCTATTTTTTCCAACAGACGGGGAAATTCTACAGGTTTTGTATCATAATCATTGCACCCGGCGGCCAAACATTTTTCCCGATCGCCTGCCATGGCATGGGCCGTTAACGCAATTACGGGAATGGCTTTGGTTTTTGGATCGGCTTTAATTTGTCGGGTGGCTTCCCATCCATCCATCACGGGTAAACTCATATCCATCAGAATCAGATCGGGCATTGTCGAACGGGCCAGTGCCACACCCTCAGCCCCATCGACGGCAATAAATACCTCATATCCCTTTCGGAATAGACGTCGTTTGAGCATATCCCGATTCATTTCATTATCTTCAACTAATAAAATCTTTACCATGATCTGATCTCAACATTAATAGTTTAGGGTTAGAATTTTCACGATTTAGGATTTAATGGAAACTGTTTCAGACTAGCATTTAACAAGGTATGAATTTCCCGCAACAGATCTTCACCGCTATAACTGCCTTTCTGAAGAATTTGCTCCACATAGCCCCGCAATTGCATCCATTCTGTGGGGGTTAATTCCGCCGCCGTAATTACGATAATTGGGATATTCGCCCACTGTTCGGCTCTGTGAAGGTCGTGGATCAACTCAAAACCACTTTTTTTAGGAAGGACTAAATCAAGCAGAATCAGTCCAGGCGGTGACTGCTGGATCAGTTGCAACGCTACCTCGCCATCGGCCGCCTCTTGAACTATCCAACCCTGTCGTTGTAATAATCCGCGTAACATTTGTCGGATGATCGGATCATCTTCAACGACTAAAATGTGATTAGCTAGGGGCAGAAGATCCCGTTTGTGATCGGGTTGATACTTACTCAGTAGAGCAGCCAGACGCTTCCCATCAAACGGTTTGGTCAGATAGTCCGATGCACCTAAAGCAAACCCTCGATTTTTATTGCTGATGAACGATAACACGATCACTGGAATCTCAGCCAGATCGGGATCGGCTTTTAATGTTGATAATACCGCCCACCCGCTCATTTTTGGTAAGATTATATCTAAAATCACGGCATCTGGACGCAGTTCTCGGACGCGCTGAAGTCCTTCTTCTCCCGTTGCTGCGGTTTCTACCTGCATTCGGGCTCGAACTAGCGATCGCTCGATTAAATCCCTAGTATCGGGATCATCATCAATTACTAAAATAGTTGCAGATTCACCGTCAATCATCAAGGTGGTTTCACCCAGGATTAACTCCTGTTCCCTCAAGACTTCTGCTTCTGCTTCTGCTTCCAACTCCAGAGAATTGTTTTCTGACCCTTTGAATAGGGATTGAACCGATAGGGGCAGATAGACGGTAAAGGTAGAACCCGTTCCCAGTTCACTATCAACGCTAATATAACCTTGCATCATTTGACAAAAGCGTTGACTAATGGTAAGTCCTAATCCGGTGCCACCATAACGGCGAGTTGTGGAGGCATCCCCCTGGGTAAAGGGTTGAAACAGTTCTCTTTGTTGTTCGGGACTAATTCCGATCCCGGTATCTCTGACTTGGAAGGCGATGTAGGCTGATGTGGGATCAAGGGTCAGATCGCTCCTGTGAACTTCTGCCCAGGGCAAGGTTTGAGCCAGACAAATATCCAGGGTAATTTGGCCATCTGAGGTAAATTTAGCCGCATTACTAATCAAGTTCAACAATACCTGTCGAACTTTGGTTAAATCGGCCAGCATCATGTCGGGGGCATGGGGAGCATAGTGAATCTCTAATGTATTTCTATTTTGATCCACTAGAGGTTGAGCCGTTGTCACCACGCTCTCAATTAACATGGGAATCTCAAAGGTTTCCAAATACAAATCCATGCGCCCGGCTTCAATTTTAGAAATATCTAAAATATCATTAATCAAAGCTAATAAGTTACGTCCAGCGGTGCGAATTCGGTCTAAATCTGGAACAATATCTCCATAACCAAAGTCCCCGGCTTCCTCTGCTAAAATCTCACTATATCCAATAATCGCATTTAAAGGAGTTCTGAGTTCGTGACTCATATTGGCTAAAAAGCTACTTTTGGCTCGGTTGGCGGCAACTGCTGCTTCTTTGGCTTGTTTGAGAGCTTCTGCGGCTTGTTTACTTTCGGTAATGTCTTCGACTGTGCCTTCAAAACAGAGCAGTTGTCCGGCTTGATCCCAAACAGCCCGGGCATTCTCTGAGATCCAAATTATACTTCCATCTCGGCAATAAACTTGGGATTCAAACCCAGATACTGAATTACTGGCTTGAATAGCTGCGATAAATTCTGCCCGACGCTGGGGATTAACATACAATTGATGGCTAACATCTGTGACTGTTTGTAATAAATCCTCTGGGGAATCATAGCCTAGAATTTTTGCTAATGCCGGGTTAGCACTAATATATCCGCCTTCTGTGGTAGTTTGACAAATTCCCTCCGCCGCATTTTCAAAAATACTGCGATATTTAGCTTCGGTTTGTCGTAGAAATTCCTCCGTTTGTTTACGCTCAATGGCATTAGAAAACATTTCTCCTACCATTTTTAATAGGGCAATATTATCCGATGACCAAGTATAACTAGAATAGATAGAATCAAATCGGAGAAATCCGACTAGGGCGCGACGACAGACTAAGGGGACTAAAATAATTGATTCAATCGGAGGTAAACTATCGGTTTCGCAATAGGATGATAATTCTAAACTTTGATGAAATTGTCGTAAATACTCTAAATCATTCAGAGCTTCTGGGGGTAAACATTGAATAGCTAGATAAATATTTTCATAGCGGTTTAGTTGTTTTTCTAACCAAGGAATATCACAAAGGTAAAGTTTTGAGGGCAATATTTTCCTTAACAAATCTGTTAATTTTGAGTTTTCTTTTAATCCATAACTCTGAGTTTTAATCGCCAACCATTGATAAATCAAGTTCATATTAATTTCCTGATCGGCGAATAAATATAAATAGCTCTGTTCCACTCCAATAAAGGTACTAATTCGTTCTAAAGCTTGTTGAATTCCATTTTCAATACCATCGGTGGTTAAACTAATAAAATGGGTGGATAAATTAGTAATTAATTGTTCAAATTCAACCCGATATTGCAAGGCTTTTTCTACTCGTTTGCGTTGGGTAATATCTCGAAAACTCCAAACTCTACCGACTAATTTTTCTCCCATTTGGGAAGGATGGGAATATAGCTCAAAAATCCTACCATCTTTGAATTCCACGACGTCATAAGTCGGAGTATGGGGTTCGGAGGACAACTGCATTACCGTTGTTATAAATCGAGGTGGATCTTTTAATTGTCTTAACACAAAAGCTAAGGCAGATTGATCATGGGGGGGCTTGAATAATGTCGCGGGAATTTGCCACATTTCCACAAATTTTTGATTAAAATTCAAGACTTTTCCGGTGCGATCAACAGCTAAAATACCCGCATCAGTTGAATCAAAAGTCGCCTGTAATAAGGAGATGGATCTTTCTGCTTCTAACTGGGCTTGTTTGCGTTCAGTAATATCTAAAAACACTAAGGCGGCTCCGACAAAAGTGTTTTGTTCTAAAATCGGAGTTAACACATAGGAAACGGGTAAAATACTACCATCCGCACGGAGAAATTGATCATCACTAGATTTGATCGGTTCCAGGAGTGATGCTAACTCATCAAGAACAGAGGCGGAATTATTCAGCCTTTGAAAAGCATCTAGGGATAATTGCGATCGCGCTCCAATCCATTCTAAAAGAGGGTTTCCCACCAATTCGACTTCCGACCATCCTAGAAGTCTTTCGGCTTCGGGATTCATTGATAACAAACCGCCCTGGGGATTTAAAATACATAACCCCGNNGGGAACTAATCACCGAGCGCGCTCGATCCCGTTCTGTTTGTAAGCGGGCTTCTGATTCCTGAGTTTGTTGGTCATATAACTGTAGCATTTCCCGTGAGTAAACAGTGAGCGATCGCTCGATTAAATATCGTTCTTGATCGGCTTCTTCGTAGCTATGGTTAACTAATTCCAGAAATTCTTGCCATGTAGCGATATCAACAGGCGGAGTCTGTCGATCAAGACCCAGGCGTTTGAGTTGGCGTTGGAGCGCGTAGTGCATAGAATGTCAAGGTTGAAGAAATCGGGATGCAGCAATTAGGAGTAATAGTAGAGACGTTGCCTGCAACCTCTCTACTACAGAAAGGGTTTCACTTATCTAGTTTAGCTTCTAGGATTAGCAAGTTATCAAANNTTAGTTGACTTGAGGAGGGGATACACCATCGCCGGAGGTGGAAATTTCCCCTTGTTGTTCGGCGATTAATTTGGGTTGAAGATACAGATTTTCAACTAATGCAGCCACTCCAGCAAACCAAGGCGGCACAATTAATGCCCCAATTATTCCTAAAACTTGTACCCCACCCAGGACGGATAAAAGCTGATATAAGGGGTGAATTCCCACCGAAGAACCAACTAATAAAGGATCGAGAATGTAGGTTTCAACATTTTGAATAATTCCATATAATAATAGAACCCAAACGACGATAAATCCGCCTTTAGCTAAGGCAACAATTAACGCCGGAATGGCCCCTAAAATTGGGCCTAAAAAGGGAATTAAATTGGTAACTCCGGCGATCGCTCCTAAACCAATAGCAAAATCTTGTAATCCTAAAAATCCTAACACTGTTGTTGTGACAATTCCCAAAATTGCCGAGACTAAAATTCGTCCTCGAATATAACCTCCCATCCGTTGACTAATCGGATTAACTTGTGCGGCTAATCTTTGATTCCAAGGATAGGGAAAAAATTGAATCAAACTATGAATTAGGGTTTTACTATCAGCCACCATATAGCCAGAAATAAATAAGGCTAAAACTAAACTGGCAACCCCGCCCACAATTCCCCTGGTAATACCATAGGAGCGTAAAATCAATTGTTGACTGGAGCGAATCACCCAACTGCTTAAAGATTGAGTGTCGATTAATTGTTCAATAAAATTGGAGGTATCTGCTCCTAAGCGACCTGCTAAATTAGTTGTAATTCCAATAATTTTTTCTGCAAAAACAGGAGACTGACGAACTAAT
>DMPJ01000246.1 GCA_003456035.1 Planktothrix sp. UBA8402 | reverse complement strand
ATTGGGTTTACCATACCATGCGAGTTGCTATTCATGCGGCTGGAGATGGTTTAATTATTCAAAATAATGATATTCAAGACCAACCTAATAAACAATGGTGGACAGACCCCACCGGAACACGGAAAGCAACGGGTGCTGTTACCTTAGAAAATCGGGCAATTGACTGGTCAGGATGGAATGTTTTAATTGAGGGGAATAATTATCAAGTTTATCGACATCAAATTGAAGATACAAAATATTTAAGTGTGGATGGAGAAGGGATTTTAATTCAAGAATGTTGTGGCGGAACAACAGTTAACAATGTTATAATTAAGAATAATCAAGGAAATGCTTATATTGGACTGTATAAAGTTCGAGAAATCAATAATGCCACGATTGAAAATAATCAAATTATCAATTCTAATATTTTTGTCATGGCAGATACTAATAATCAACCCTATGGAATGAATCAGGTTAAAATTATTAATAACCAAGTTTCTGGGAATATTATTGCAAAAGCAAGTTTAGGGGGTCAGGGTAATGAAATCTCAGGAAACCAAGGAAACCAAAGCGGAAAACTAGAGTATTGTTGTTCAATTAAAGTTAATAATAATTCTGGGTTCAACACATCAAAAATAGAGGCTTCCCCTCAATCATAGCATTTCAAGTAATTCGATGGATTTCATGGGTAAGTAAAACTTTGTTGATTGGTGGTTGAATCTTTGGAATCCGTATTTTAGATAAAATTGGGCGGCTTGTTCGTCTATGGCTTCAGCAATTACAGCTAAGGATGCGATTTGTTTGGAGACTGCCAGGGATTTTTTGAGNNGCTTCGCCAAATCTTTTGCCTGTTTGAGTGCAATTAACCGCAAGGCGACCGAGTAATGTGGCGGGTAATTGGGGATAGCGTGGCAAGGTTTTGGCAAGAGCCGTATCCAGTTCTGTTATGTCAATAGTGTAGTTTGAGAGGGTATAATAGCCTAAAATTTCTGTTTTTGGATGGTTTTCTGACTCATCTACTAAAACAAATATCGTGGCAACTTTCCGCTTGAGATCCTGTGATGCTTGTTTGCGGATATAATTATCTAGGCTATCTTTGCCACAGCAGAAGTCTGAACGTATGTGTTTGCGACTATCCAGTAGCTCGATTTTGAGAACCATTAATTTATGGTTTGCTGATACCTTACCGCCGCTGCCAAGAGTGCTTGATTGGGTAAGGGGGGATTGAGCAGAGCATCGACAAAGGCTTCACTGTCTTCTAGGCTGAGTTTGAGGGTTTGGTGTTTTTGGATTGTGGCAATTGCTGCCACCTGTGCGCTGGCAATCACAAAATCAGTCAGGGTGAGCCCTTCCAAATCTGCCGCTTTTTGCAACAACGATTTGATTTTCGGGTTGACGCGGGCTTCTAGCCGTGCCATCGTTTTTGTGGTTGATGGGGTGGTCATAGCGTTAGGTTCGCTATAAAAGCTGAACTTGTGAATTTAATGCTTAACTCTAGTCTATACGGCAATTAGCCGTACCGTCAATGGGTTGTCAATCTCTAACGTCAATTGATTGTGAGTGCAAGGAATATCTATGTCTAAACTTTTAATTAATCNNACGTTGATCAAATTATTCAATATGGGGGAAGTCGCAAGGAAACTTCTATCCGGGTGGAGTTTCAAAACCTGTTAAATAACTATTGTAGAAGCAAAGATTTTTTATTAATTCCTGAGTTAGAATATAAGACAAAAAAGGGTAAAACAGTTATTCCTGATGGGACGATTAAAGATGCTCTCAGATTAGATTATGGTTATTGGGAAAGTAAGGATCAATATGATAATTTAGATTTAGAAATTGAGAAAAAACTGTCTAAGGGTTATCCTGATGATAATATTTTATTTGAAGATTCCCAAACGGTGGTTTTAATTCAAGGAGGAGGGGAAATTCTGCGGGTATCCATGCGAGATGCGGANNCTATTGGATAACGCTATTAATGCTTTTATTAACTATTTGCGTCCAGAAGTTCAGGATTTTAGAGACGCTATTAGCCATTTTAAAGAAGATTTACCGACAATTTTAACAACTTTGCGATCGCTAATTGATCAACAGTCTACTACTAATCAACCCTTTCAGCAAGCGCGAGATGAATTTTTGCGGGTTTGTCAAGATTCTATCCACCCAGAAATTAGTTTAGAAGATATTCGAGAAATGATGATTCAGCATATCTTAACCGAAGATATCTTTATTAATATTTTCAATGAGTCCCAATTTCACCGAGAAAATAATATTGCTTGTCAGTTACAAGCGGTCATTGAAACCTTTTTCACGGGTGCGACTAAACGCAATACTTTAAGCACTATTGAGCGTTATTATGCGGTTATTCGTCGCATCGCAGCTAATATTTATAACCATCACGAAAAGCAAAAATTCCTTAAAGCAGTTTATGAGAATTTCTATAAAGCGTATAACCCAAAAGCGGCGGATAAGTTAGGAATTGTTTATACTCCCAATGAAATTGTCCGGTTTATGATTGAGAGTACGGATTATTTATTGCATAAACATTTTGGTAAAATTTTAGCAGATAAGGATGTGGAAATTTTAGACCCCGCCACGGGGACAGGAACATTTATTACCGAATTAATTGAATATTTACCGAAAGCTCAATTACCCTATAAATACGAGCATGAAATCCATTGTAATGAAGTGGCGATTTTACCCTATTATATC
>DMPJ01000422.1:2448-2913 GCA_003456035.1 Planktothrix sp. UBA8402 | reverse complement strand
GTCCTCACTCGCTATTGTTCCTTTATGTTTTAAATTTATGCCTTATAAAAAACCTCAACCTCGTTTAGAAATTCCAGGGGGGATTTATTTTATCACTTTTGCTACATGGGAAAGGTTAGAATTAAATCCAGAAGCGCGAAAAATTGTTTTAGACAGTTGCTTATTTTTTAATCAACAAAGATATGAACTCTTTGCTGTTGTTATTATGCNNTTATGCCAGATCATGTTCATTTGTTAATCAAACCTTTTCCCAAAGCTGAAGCACAGTATTGGACAATAGGGAGTATTCTCAAAACGGTTAAAGGGTATAGTTCCCATAATATCCCAACCGTTATGGCACATATTGGTAAAGTTTGGCAAGATGGACGTTATGACGAATTAATTAGAAATTCAGATCATTTTCGTCAAGTCTGGGAATATATTCGACAAAATCCAGTCAAAGCAGGATTATCAAAAATTCCTGGA
>DMPJ01000422.1:0-2381 GCA_003456035.1 Planktothrix sp. UBA8402 | reverse complement strand
TAGATTATAAATTTTAAACAATAGCGAACGAGGACGTTCGCACTACGAATAAATTTTTTATGGGTTGAAATGTACTCGCACCTCAAATAATATATATAATCGTAGTGCGAGCGTCCTCGCTCGCTAATGATAAAGCTGGTAAAGCTAATAACTACAGATAAAAATTGCTCATCATATAATTGGCTATAAACTAATGATATAATAAATTTATGTAATCATATTTTTGTTTTTAATTGAATTCATGAATTATGCAGGAGTTTCAGTTGCGAGTTGTTCCTTTAGATAATAATAATTTTGCCTTGGAATTATACCAATGTGCTTATAAAAAAGCTGGAGAAAAAAAACGACCCGCAGCGAAACGAGTTGGACGGTTAAAAGGCAATAGTTTAATTCAATCTCGGCAATTAATTTATACTGCGTTAAAAGCGAACCAATATGACCCGAAAACCTTATCTCATAAACGCCAAACTCCTTATATTTTATCAGAAGAATCAGGGGTAATGTTAGCGATTTTATTTCAAGCGTTGCAACCGTTATCTAAACCGGAACGCATTGCCAATATTAGCGATGGTATCATGGCAATGAGTAATGAAGAAGCCCATTATTGGTTTGCTAAAATAGCAAATGGGAAACGTTCAACCGCATTAAAGGCGTTACGGGTATTATTAGGGGATCAGTAAGTTGTTAAGCCTTTAAACCATACATTCCAGCGAACGAGGACGTTCGCACTACAATAATTATTAATTATGATAAAATCCGATTTACAATTCCAACTTCCCCCTAGTTCTGAACTGCCTTGTTCAGCCGATATTCCTGTGGATAACGAGATTCAAAATTTTATCCCCAATTTTTTATTATTTTTATTAGAATTTATTTGGGGAAGTCGCCAAGATTGGTTTTTTGCAGTGGATATGGGAATTTATCACACCACTGGAATTAACCCTTTAGTTCCCATTGTTCCCGATGGCTTTTTAAGTTTAAACGTTGAACGGCGTAAAGGGGGAAATTCACGGTCAAGTTATGTGGTTTGGGAAGAAAATAATATTCCCCCGATTTTAACTTTAGAAGTGGTTTCTCGAACCCCTGGGGGAGAATATGAGCAAAAACTGCAAATTTATCAACGCTTAGGGGTGTTATATTATGTGATTTATAATCCTGAATTTTGGCAACGAGACCGACACCAACCCTTAGAAGTTTATCGCTTAATTGAAGGCGAATATCAACTGCAAATTGGAGAACCGTTTTGGATGCCAGAAATTAATTTAGGAATGGGACGAAATGTAACTCAAACGGGGGGTTTAGAACGGGAGGTTTTATCTTGGTATAATCAACAAGGAGTCCGATATTTAACCCCAGAAGAACAGTTAGCGTTGTATCGAGAACGGTTTGGAGAGTTATAAAACGCTTAATTTTTAACGGTTAAAATTCTAATTAATTATGGAGGAGAATATGGAAGTTAAAGGTATAAAACGAGGTAAAATAATTGAATTATTGCAAGAGATTGATTTACCAGATGGCATAGAAATTACGGTAGAAGTGAAACCTGTAACAATTTTAAGTTTATCAGAACGTCTTAACCGTTTAACATCTTTGTTTGGCGCTTGGCAAAATCAACCGGAACTGGATGAAATTTTTGCAGCTATTAATGAAGAACGTCATCGCTATCAAGGTCGAGAAATTGTGGGGTTTGATTAAATTTTATGTATTTATTAGATACGAATATTTGCATTGCTTTGTTAAAAAATAATCCCCTGGCGGTTTCTGAGTTTAGTGTCAAAACAGAAGAATCCTATTTGTCTACAATTGTTGTTTCTGAATTATATAAAGGGGTGTATTGTTCTCGTCGAGTGGAGGAGAATTTAAAAACCTTAAATGAATTTATTGCTTTAATGCCGATTCTTGAATTTGATTTACAAGCGGCATTAGAATTTGGAAAGATACAAGCTGAATTAAGAAAAATTGGTAAACCAACGGGAGAACTAGATGCTATGATTGCAGCCGTTGCTCGTTCTCGTCAGTTGATTCTCGTGAGTGATAATATTCGACATTTTGAAAATATTGCTAATTTGCAACTTGAAAACTGGTTAAGTTCTAATTAAATGATGAGTTCTACAATAAATTTACAAAATATCGCCGTTTCTTTACCTGTTTTTACTGAAGTGGAACAGAAAGAACGATTTTTATTTGTTTTGGGTGCGTTAACTGCTAGAGTGATAAGTTTAAGGAAAGCGGCGGAAGTGATGAATTTGGATGAAGCGGGATTATTACAAATTTTAGATTTATTAGGAATCGAATTTTCCTATTTAAAAGATGAAGATATTCAACGGGAAAAGGACTGGTAAATGTTAAATGCTAATAATATTAGCGAATGGGATGATATT
>DMPJ01000197.1 GCA_003456035.1 Planktothrix sp. UBA8402 | reverse complement strand
ACTCCCCTACTCCCCTGCTACTTCTGCTCTGGATGAGCCGATTCTGGGGAAGTAGCACCCATGCTATTAATCCTATAAATCATTTGATATAATCGTCCAACTCGACGTTGATTAAAATGGAACATTAAACGGGGTAATTCCTCCGTGTCGTCGCCAATTTCTTCCGGGAAGGATTGAGTTTTCTCAATCTTACCTTTAGATAACAGATCGTGAAACTCCGTATTAAGTTGTTCCACTTGTTGATCAGATAATTCCGATTTTAACCGGATCACAAACTTATCTCTGACATGGCGACTAGAATGATAGACTCGATAGAAATTAGCGATCGCTTCACAAGCAACAGAAAGATCATCAGTAATAGTATAAAAACTCGGATCATCAGGTGAAATCAATCCCCGATTTAACAATTGTTTATGAATAAATTGATTTAGATCATACCAATAATCTCCCCCCGGACGATCCAGCAAAATAAATGGAGCCGGGCCGAATTTTCCCGTTTGAATTAATGTTAAACATTCAAAGGTTTCATCTAAAGTCCCAAAACCCCCTGGAAACAGAGCCAAAGCATCACTTTCACGCAGAAAAAATAACTTACGCGTGAAAAAATACTTAAACATAATCGCTTTTTTGTTTCCTTGAATATAAGGATTTGAAGCTTGTTCAAAAGGAAGCTGAATATTTAAACCAAAAGATAAATCCAGACCCGCCCCCTCATTTCCCGCCTGCATAATACCACCTCCACCCCCGGTTAACACCATAAAACCTTGTTGGGTGACATATTTAGCAAAATCTGCCGCCATCCGATATTCTTGTGTGTCAGAAGAAATTCGAGCCGAACCAAAAATACAAATTTTGCGAATATGGCGATAGGGATAAAAAGTTTGAAAACCTCGCTCTAAGTCTAGCAAAGATGCCGAAATAATTTTCCAGTCGAGAGTTTCAAATTCTTCTCCAGCCATACGAACTAGACTAGAAAGTGATCGTGAAATCCATTTTTTATGCTTCAAATTAGGCAGTTTATCCACTAACTGGATAATATCTGCTTGTAGAGAATCTACCGCCAAACTAATATCTGAGGAATTCATAAAATTTTATCATCTAAAACAAAGCGCCTCAGAGCAAAAGTTCCAAGGCGCAATACCCGTGAATAACCAGCTTGAGATTCAAGTATCACCTTCAAAGGAATTGAAAACCGCTTCTATTAACCAACTCAAACCTACTATTTTTTAAGCCAGTTTTTAAGTTAAGTAATCAATCCCAGCAACAATGATCAAAGTGTTCTACTGGCTACTCTTAGGAGGATCAATATACTTCTCTAAAGTAGATGCTAAAGTGTGTTTAGGAACGGCTCCCACAACCATATCCACCTTCTGACCCCCTTTAAAAATCATCAGAGTCGGAATACTGCGAATGCCATACTGACCAGCAATAGCAGGGTTTTCGTCCGTATTAAGCTTGACTACTTTTAGTTGTCCAATATATTGCTGTGCAATTTCATCTACAACAGGTGCAACCATGCGACAAGGCCCACACCAAGGAGCCCAAAAATCCACTAAAACCGGGATCGGACTATCAAGCACATCTTGTTTAAAACTAGCATCAGTAACTGCTAAGGCGTTGGACATCCCTATACATCCTTGATAATATAAAAGACCTTTTTGTCTATTCTACTCTTAATTTGAGCAAGCTTTCTACAAAGCAATAACTCCCGATTATATTTCAACATGGGTTCTTAAAGAAACCGCCCGAACAAAAGTCCAGGCGGAGTGTGGTGTGAGGAGTGAACGGAAACATACGTCTCCGCTTCTTCTATTGTGCCATTTTATTTCATAGAATTCCAGGTTGAGTCGTAAGTTTTACAACGATTTAACAAGTTTCGTCAAGAATTCCGAAACCCAACCTCCGTAAATTTACTTACCCATCCCTAACTGTTGGGCTTTTTGATAGACTTTTCCTTCGGTCAACAGCGAAGGAGCAATCACAACTTCCACCTGCTGCATTTCTTGAATCGTCCGCGCTCCCAAGGTTCCCATACTGGTCTTTAAGGCCCCCAATAAATTATGAGTCCCGTCATCAAGTTGAGCCGGGCCCCGCAAAATTTGTTCTAAGGTTCCCGTTGTCCCCACCCGAATCCGAGTCCCACGAGGTAACACCGGACTGGGCGTTGCCATTCCCCAATGATAACCCCGTCCAGGTGCTTCTTTTGCCCGGGCAAAGGGGGAACCAATCATCACGCCATCAGCACCACAGGCGATACATTTACAGATATCTCCTCCGGTAATTAAGCCACCATCGGCAATAATTTCCACATAACGTCCGGTTTCCTGGTAATAATCATTACGGGCTGCGGCACAGTCAGCCACGGCCGTGGCTTGGGGAACTCCCACCCCTAAAACCCCTCTGGAGGTACAGGCCGCACCCGGGCCAATCCCAACTAAAATTCCGGCGGCTCCGGCTTTGAGTAATTCTAGGGTGATATCGTAGGTGACGCAGTTACCCAAAATCACCGGAATCGGCATTTCTTGGCAAAACTTAACCAAATCCAGAGGAATAACCGACTCTGGAGATAGGAATGTAGTTGAGACTACTGTGGCTTGCACAAAAAATAAATCAGCCCCCGCTTCAGCTACCACCAAACCATATTTACTCGCTCCCGCCGGGGTCGCACTCACCGCCGCAATTCCACCTCCGGCCTTGATTTCCTGAATCCTTTGGGTAATCAATTCTGGTTTAATCGGTTCTGCATATAATTCTTGCATCAGGGTGACAAACCCTTCTTTTCCGACTGAAGTGATCTGATCTAAAATCGGTTCCGGGTCTTGATAGCGGGTTTGAATCCCTTCTAGGTTCAATACCCCCAATGCTCCCAGTTTAGATAATTCTACCGCCATCCGCACATCAACTACCCCATCCATCGCACTGGCAATAATCGGAATTTCTCGTTGAATGCCACCAATTGTCCAAGTTGTATCTGCCAAACCCGGGTCAAGGGTGCGTTGTCCAGGGACTAACGCAATTTCGTCAATGCCATAAGCTCTGCGGGCAACCTTGCCCCGACCAATTACAATATCCACTCTTGTATCTATTCCCAAGACTTTATTTCTAATTAGACTATCACAGGGGAGTAGGGGGAGCCACCGTCGGGGCAGGGAAAACGGGAATATAATCAAAACACAGGTTTTCATTGAACTTACAGGATATTAACTATGACACTTCGACTTGGGGATACCGTCATAAATAAACCAATCTTGAACAAAAAACCCGGTTTCACCAAGCCGGGTTTTTGGCATTAGTCCTGTTAATCTTTAAAATAAAAGAAACCCAGCTAAATTTTAACTAGGACGTTACTCATGGACATTAAAAACGGTTTTGTTGGCACAATTGGTAATACACCTTTAATTCGATTAAATAGTTTCAGCGATGAAACCGGATGTGAAATTTTAGGGAAAGCAGAATTTTTAAATCCGGGCGGGTCTGTGAAAGATCGGGCGGCTTTATATATTATTAAAGATGCAGAAGCAAAAGGATTACTTAAACCCGGTGGAACTGTTGTGGAAGGCACAGCAGGCAATACTGGGATTGGATTAGCTCATATTTGTAATGCTAAGGGTTACAAATGTTTAATTATTATTCCCAATACTCAATCTCCCGAGAAAATGGAAGCATTAAGAACATTAGGGGCGGAAGTTCGTCCGGTTCCGGCTGTTCCTTATAAAGATCCGAATAATTATGTTAGATTATCGGGGCGTTTGGCTTCAGAAATGGAAAATGCAGTTTGGGCGAATCAATTTGATAATTTAGCTAATCGGATTGCCCATTATGAAACCACCGGGCCAGAAATTTGGCAACAAACCGATGGCAAAGTTGATGCTTGGGTAGCTGCCACCGGAACCGGAGGAACATTTGCGGGGGTTTCACTGTTTTTAAAAGAGAAGAATAATCAGATTAAAACCGTTGTGGCTGACCCGATGGGAAGCGGGTTATATAGTTATGTAAAAACGGGAGAAATTACTCCTCAAGGTAATTCGATTACAGAAGGTATTGGGAATAGTCGAATTACCGCAAATATGCAGGATGTTCCGATTGATGATGCGATTTTAGTCGATGATTCAGAAGCGGTGCGGGTGGTTTATCAACTATTAAGAAAAGATGGATTATTTATGGGAGGTTCGGTTGGCATTAATGTGGCGGCGGCAGTAGCTTTAGCGAAAGAAATGGGGCCAGGTCATACCATTGTTACAGTATTATGTGATGGGGGCGCTCGTTATCAATCTAAATTATTTAATAAACAATGGTTACAGGAACGGAATCTCTGGCCGAATAATTTAGATTAGAAAACCTAACAATAGACTCCTAGAAATCGGGTTTCTACAACAATCTTTGTCTCCTCACCCAGATT
>DMPJ01000496.1 GCA_003456035.1 Planktothrix sp. UBA8402 | reverse complement strand
TGCCACTGTCCAAGATTATTACCAGTTTTATATTGATTTATTAATGCAGCTACATCAACAAAACCCCTCCCAAGGCTATGATGCTATGGCACTCCACGCCAGCGAAAGCAGTCGTGCTAGAAGTCTTGTAGAACTCCTCACCGAAGCGGGTGCCAATATTCGCTTCGGTGTAGACCCCAAACTATTAGAACAAGAACAGAATTTACGTCTTCTACTCAACGCTGTAGAACGTCGCCGACAGGAACCCTCAAGCGATGGGTCTACCCAATTTGATCAAATTAAACAACAATCTCAATCTTTAATCAATCAACTCGACGAACTGAAAGCTAAAATTCGCCTTACCAGTCCCCGTTATGCCAATCTTAAATATCCTGAACCCTTAAATTTACAAGAAATTCAACAACAGGTACTTGATGATGATACCTTACTATTAGAATATTCCTTGGGCTCATTCCGTAGTTATCTCTGGGCTGTGACTAAAAATAGCATCACCAGCTATGTTTTACCTAAACAAAGTGAAATAGAAGAAATTGCCAAACCTTGGCGAGAGATTAATGAATCTACTTCCGTAGAAAGCGGACTTCCCCTCAGTGAAATATTACTAAAACCCGTAGCTTCTCAACTGGGAAATAAACGTTTATTAATTGTTGGGGATGGGGTATTACAATATATTCCCTTTGCCGCCTTACCCATTCCATCTCAACCTAATACACCCCTTTTAGTAGAGCATGAAATTGTTACCTCTCCCTCAACTTCAACCATTGCTATTCAACGGGAACAACTGCAAAACCGTTCGACCGTGGCGAAAACCGTCGCTGTCTTGGCTGACCCTGTTTATAGCCTTAATGACTCTCGCCTGACCAGCACGGTCGCTACGACAAACCCTGAAACAACCAACCCATCAGGCCAATCTCCTGTAAAACGTGGTGTATCAGGTATTGGGGAAGGGGCGAAAACATATAGCCGCCTGGAATTTGCCCACACCGAAGCCGAGAAAATCCTGGCCTTAGTTCCCGAAACCCAAAGGTTACAAGCCTTAGACTTTAATGCTTCTCTCTCTCAAGCCACAAACTCAAATTTATCACAATATCAGATGATTCATTTTGCCACTCACGGTGTACTGGATACCGTTAATCCTGAATTATCGGGAGTGGTGTTATCGCTATTTAATCAACAGGGACAACCCCAGGATGGGTTTTTGCATCTCCACGATATTTTTAACTTAAATTTACCTGCGGAATTAGTGGTATTAAGTGCTTGTCAAACGGGCTTAGGGAAAGAGACGAAAGGCGAAGGTTTAGTGGGGATGACAAGGGGATTTATGTATGCTGGAGCGCGGCGGGTAGTCGTGAGTTTATGGAGTGTCGATGATGTGGCGACCTCGGAAATAATGCCTAAATTTTACCAGAAGATGTTAGAGGGGGGACAAAATCCAATTGTGGCATTGAGAGCCGCACAGTTGGAGATGTGGAATTCTGAACTATGGCAGTCTCCTTATTATTGGGCGGCGTTTACAGTTCAGGGAGATTGGCGGTAGGGTAATTTTCAATCAATAAGGAAAGTGTAATTAAAGGCTTTGCTGTTTGTCAAGTCTTAGTAATAATTATTAACCAACTATTAACCACAGATTATATAAAATATGCTATACTTTTGATCTGTATATAGCCAAAAAAAGCTGATGATAGCTGCTAATGCAATTTCGACTAACTTAACAATTCTGACCTTAGAAAACGGCGGCGGACATTTTTCGGAGTTCTTGGCATTGACTTTCTGATAAAATGACTAAATCAGGAATCCTTGATTTCTTTTTAGCAGTTCTTACTCCTACTGTACCTGGCATTACTTTCCACTGCTGTTGAATTCGATCAATTTCCGTTTGTAAAATATCATAGATTAAAACCAAAATTAAAGCATGAAAACCACTAGCAATAGGCAGAAGTTTTAATTCTCCATTAACTAATTCATATTTGTTATCCGTGCCATCGTCATAAGCTAAATATTCTTCAAAGGAATAGTTTTTAGTTAGTAATTGAACCATTTTTAATTTACTCATAAGGTTATTTTAAGGTGAATTTGGTAGTTAATAAGCAAAATAATCAAAAAAGAGGTAAGTTTAAAATAAATTCTGGTAAGACATTTTCTCCTGATAAAGTTGTGGGTAATTTGACAATTTCAATATCTTGATTAGGACGATATATTTCTACTTGTTGTTCTTGGGGATTAATTAACCAACCTAAGCGCAAGCCACTATTAAGATATTCGTGCATTTTGGCTTTAAGTTGGGTTAAGGAGTCAGTGCGAGAACGCAATTCCATCACAAAATCAGGGAATAATGGGGGAAATTTTTCTTGTTCTTCTGGTGTTAGTAATTCCCAACGTTCCTTAGCCACCCAAGCCACATCAGGAGAGCGATCGCCACCATTAGGTAAGCGAAATATAGTAGAAGAACTAAAAACTTTTCCGAGTTGAGTTTGACGATTCCAAATCACTAAATCGGCATTCAAATCTGATTCTCGATTACCACTGACTCCACCAACGGGGGGCATAATTACTAATTCTCCTTTGACAGTTCGTTCGAGTTGCCAATTTTCATTATCTTGGCAAAGTTGATAAAATTGCTCGTCGCTTAAAGTGACATTTTTAAAACTTAAAATGATCGGTTCTGAAGTAATCATGTTTCCCTCCTAATACTGAGGATATACAATAGTAGTTTTCAAAGCGGTGTTAAGTCAAGTTTTTGCAATAATTTTTAACAAAATATTACCTATAATTTATGACCAATAAATTAACTTAATCTCATCTTTATTAAAATATCCTCTAGTAAGCCCTTAAATTGATATTATCCTAAACCGGATTAATATGCCAAATATTTTGACAATAATTTTGGATGATCGCATCGGAAGAAAAACGACCTAAACGGGCGACATTTAAAATAGACATTCTCGTCCAGGTTTCCCAATCTCGGTAGGTTTGGCTGATTTTATCTTGACAATCCATATAGGATTGATAGTCGGCAAAAACCATATATTCATCGTGATATAAGAGGGCATCAATTAAAGTTTTAAACAAATTTGGATCGCCTTGGGAAAAATAACCCGATGCAATTTGATCAATGCTTTTTCGCAGGCTTTCATTTTCGTGATAATAACTCCAAGGATTATAACCTTTAGCTTTTAAAAATTCAATTTCAGCTAAACTTAATCCGAAATCAAAGAAATTTTCTGCTCCCACTGCGTGGCGTAATTCTTCACTAGCTCCATCTACAATTCCTAATGTTAACGCTCCATTAAAAGCAGGTTTCAAAATTGCAATTCCTCCCGCTTTTTTCCCAGCCATTGCTAAATGTTCAGAGATATCGGCGGCGGGATAGATATGTTGACTTAAAGTTTGATTAACATTAGGAATAAATACTACTTTCAAGCGATCGCCAATCAGAGGATCGGAATTAATTACTTGACCTACCGCATGAATTAATTTAATCATCAATTTCCCCATCACATAACCGGGGGCAGTTTTTCCGGCAAAAATAAAGGTTTGGGGAACATAATCTTGATCGGGATTTTTCCGAATTCGATTATAGAGAGTAATGATTTTTAAAATATTCAAATGTTGACGTTTATATTCTTGAATTCGNNTGCGACGTTTATATTCTTGAATTCGTTCAATTGAAATATCAAAAATAGAATCAGAATTAACCGTAATTCCACAATTTTGTTGAATATAATCAGCCAGTTGTCGTTTGTTTTGCTGTTTAATATTTCGCCAAGCCAAACGAAATTCTACCTGATCCAGTTGTGATTCTAAACAACGCAAATCGGCAAAATTTTTAATCCAGCTATTACCAATTTTATGGGTAATTAATTCGGTCAAACGGGGATTAGCTAAAACCAACCAACGCCGGGGAGTAATTCCATTACTAATTGCCTTGAATTTTTCCGGTGTTAATTCATAAAAATCAGGAATAATTGATTGCTTTAAACATTCAGTTTGCCATAGAGAAATACCATTAATCGCATAACTTCCAATACAAGCTAAATGGGTCATACGAACATATCTTTCTCCGGTTTCATCAATTAAAGATAATTGGGATAATTTGGCAAAATCCCCCGGATATTGATTACGAACTCTAATCAAAAATTGATTATTAATTTCATAGATAATTTCTAAGTGACGGGGTAATAAACTCCCTAATAATCCCACAGCCCATTTTTCTTGAAGTTCGGGTAACAGTGTGGGGTTAAGATAGGTAAAAGTTTGTCGTGTAATTGACCAGGATTTTTCCCATTCTAAGCCATATTCATCTACAAATAATCGCATTAATTCGGCAATAGCGATCGCACTGGAAGTATCATGCAGTTGAATAGAATAGCGCTGATGAAATGTCTCTAAATTCTCTCCAGTCCCTAGATGATTCCGAATCATATCCTGTAGTGAACAAGATACAAAAAAGAATTGTTGTTCTAAACGTAGTTGTTTTTGTTGAATCCTTTCATCATGGGGATATAATACTTTTGTGAGTAATTCAACGAATGGTTTTCCCTGAACTATGCCATAATAATCCCCAATATTAAAATCTTGAGAATTATAGGAAACAATTGGTTCTGCTTTCCATAATCTTAAGGTATTAACGGTATGACTTTGATAACCGGAAATCGGTGTATCAGATGGAACTCCTTTGATCCGCCGATCAGAAATCCAACGTACCCGATAACGTTCTTGTTGGTCATAATAGGCTTCTGTATGACCGCCTAACTGCACCTCCACCATTGCTTCTGGACGGGCAATTTCCCAGGGATTTCCATAACGCAACCATTTATCAATCCTTTCTACTTGCCAACCTTGGTGAATTTCTTGATCAAAACTACCAAATTCATAGCGAATTCCATAGGCAATAGCGGGCAGATTCAATGTAGAAAGAGAATCTAATTCATCAACGGGTAATTGGGCGACATTTCCATATCCTAAACTGGGTTCTATTTCTTGATCAATTAAGTCTTGTAAGTTTAAGTTAAAGGCTTCTAGGGATTGTTTTAAAGGTTCCCATAAATTAAAATTGATCAGATGATTAGCTAGATGAGATCCCAAGGAATATTCGGTAGAAAAATAGCAAACCTGTTTAACTTTATTTTGGGAATAGGTTTGAGTTGTTTTGACCCAGGAAGGCATTAAAAATTGTCGAATAGTATGAGCTAAAGCTTGATATAATTCTTGGGGAGTTGCGGTTGTCGGTAATTGACCTTGAAGATAGAGAAGGTTAGCCACAAACTCTCGTTGCCAATGGTCTAAAGAGGTTGCAGTTTCATTATTCTCGGCCATTAGATCGTTGACAATAGAATCGGGAATCAATGGACTCATATTAGTAAAGTTATTACCCTGGAGGGTAGAGATTGTTTAATTAATAAGAACAATACAGTATAGAGACGCGCAGTGGCACGTCTCTAGGTTTTTTTCCCTAAAATTTGGGGTGTTTAAACAGTTGCTAAATTGAAGGATACCCCCAACCCAGCCGCCATTTCTTCGGCAGTAATTTGACCATCATTATCTTGATCTAGGGCATCAAATACGGCGTCTGTTCCTGACCATTCTTCCCGGGTAATATAGCCATCTCCATCTAAATCATACGCTCGAAAAATATCTTCAGCCGCATGGCTAATTACTTCTTCTCCTTCCAAACGAGCTAGACGTTCAGCTAAGAATTTTTCTAAGGCTTCTAAGGCTTTAGAAAACCCTTTAATACCTTCTTCTAATTTTTCCGAAGCCATTCGATCTTCGGCGTGCATTCGGTTAAATGTATCTTGATCTAGGGAGATTTTTTCTATCTCCAAAGTGGCTGCGGTTTCGGGATTTAGTTTGCGGGGTAGGTCGCCAATAGTAGATTGTAATTCTTCTAATAAGGCGGGAGAAATCGTTAATAAATCACAACCTGCTAATTCGGTAATTTCCCCAATATTACGGAAACTAGCCCCCATCACTTCTGTCTGATAGCCAAATTTCTTATAATAGTTATAAATCTGGGTAACAGATAGAACTCCGGGGTCTTCTTGAGGGGAATAGGAATCTCGTCCAGTGTCTTTTTTGTACCAATCTAAAATCCGGCCGACAAAGGGAGAAATTAAGGTGCCCCCAGCTTCAGCAGCGGCGATCGCTTGATGAAGGCCAAATAAGAGGGTTAAATTACAATGAATTCCTTCTTTTTCTAGGACTTCTGCGGCTTTAATTCCTTCCCAAGTGGAGGCAATTTTAATTAAAATCCGATCGCGGGAAATTCCAGCCGTTTCATATTGCTCGATAATATAACGACCTTTAGCAATGGTGGCTTCGGTATCGTAGGATAACCGAGCGTCTACTTCCGTTGATACCCGCCCGGGGATAATAGCTAATATTTTTAGTCCAAAAGCAACAGCTAACCTTTCAAAAGCTAAATTTGCCACTTCAGCAGGCGAAGCACTCCCCCCTAACTCATGACGAGCTTTTTTGAGGGTATCATCCACAATTGCCTCATATTGGGGCATTTGGGCGGCGGCGGTAATTAAGGAGGGGTTTGTGGTTGCATCTCTGGGGGTATAGATTTCAATGGCTTGAATATCTCCAGTATCCGCCACGACAACGGTGATTTCGCGTAGTTGTTCGAGTAGAGTTTGTGCCATTATTTTCCGTCCTGCATTTAGGTCGCTAATCACAACAGAGTATAGCAAATAATTTAATTAATCAACTGTCTAAATATGTACTGATCACTGATTCGGTGACAAATGGGTGCGTAACACGACGGCGACGCACCCAGAGAAATATTTTTCAGAATTCTATCTATTAACCTGGGGATTTAATTAAATAGAATTGGAACAAAAAATTGAATTAAACAGTCACGCCTCGGTTACTCAGAACTTCTTGTAATTGAGCTTCTTCATCTTTACTTAAAGAAGTTCTTAATATTGTTCCACCATAGGGGGCAACTTCTTCTAAAACTTTATCGGGGGTAACTTTCCGCACTAAAACAAAGAGGGCCGAGGTTCCCGGTTGCAGGGTTTCCCCTAAAGATTTCATAAAGTCATCGTCGACACCAATATCACTTAAGGCGCCACTGGCAGCCCCAGCAGCGGCTCCAACGGCGGCTCCTAACAGGGGGCTGAGGAATAATGTCCCAATTAATAGACCCCAAAACCCGCCACTAACTGCACCAGCAGTGGTTAAATCAATGGCTTGATTGAGTTTAACTTTGCCTTCAGCATTCTTGACAATTACCGCAGCGTCTTCTAATTCGATCAAATGTTCTTTTTGTAATTGGATCAAAGTCAGACGAACTTCTTCGGCTTTGTATTCGCTATCGTAAGCGATCGCAATTAAGTCACTCATGGTAAATCAATAATAAAATTTGCTATTGGGATTCTATCACAAAATTATTACTTTAATCTCCGCCCGATGCAAAAATTTTTCAATGCTCAAATTAAGAAACTGATTCCGAGGCGGGGTTTTGTAAAATTGTGATTAAGGATTTGAAAAAACTGGCGAGGGGAACAGCAACAATTAATCCGAGAAAACTTGCAATTTTAGCACCGATTAAAGGAATTTATCCCCCCTAACCCCCCTTAAAAAAGGGGGAACTGGTCGCCCCTAATCTTCGGGTTGCTGTACAATTAATACAGAACATTTAACATGATGAACCACATAATTACTCACACTTCCTAAAAATAATTCGGCTAATTCTGAACGGTTGCGTCTGCCCACAATTACTAAATCAGCACCCCATTTTTTAGTCATTTCTCGTATCCAATATCCCGCTTCTCCAACTTGATATTCAGTTTCAATAGAGATTCCTTGCTGTTGGGCATAACTAACAAAAGTTGCCAACCATCCAGAGACTTCATTAATTTCTTTTTCAATTAATTCATGTTGAATTTGTGCCACTTGGTTTAACCGTTGACCATATAAATCTCCTGGGGAACCCAAAATCATCGGTGATACACTAATACAATGAAACAGTTTTAATTGACTTTCATAAAGTTTAGCCAGTTGTAGACTTTGATTAAAAACAAACTCGGCTTGGGGAGTTCGATCAATTGAAACTAAAATTTTTTGATAGTTCATATCTTTTCTTTTATCTAAAAATGGTTGATTCCCTATCCTCTATTTTAAACTAAGTCTGATATTTTTTGATCAAAGAATGCTATATTTAAAGGTTGGGCGATCGCTGACCCGGTTCAACCTCGTCTAACCTAATCTGTTTTGTTACTACTTTTGAATTATGAGTCAAAACTACCGCATTACTCTACTTCCTGGCGATGGAATCGGCCCTGAAATTATCGCGGTGGCGGTCGATGCCTTAAAAGTCGTTGGCAAGCAACTGAATATCACTTTCGATTTTCACCAAGCATTGATGGGAGGAGCCGCCATTGATGCCACCGGAGAACCCCTTCCGCCAGAAACCTTAGAACAGTGTCTCAAGAGTGATGCGGTACTATTAGCAGCCATTGGCGGATACAAATGGGACAACCTACCCCGCCATCAACGGCCAGAAACCGGGTTATTAGGGCTACGCGCCGGGTTAAAATTATTTGCCAATTTGCGTCCAGCGACAATTATTCCTCATTTAATTGATGCTTCTTCTTTGAAAAAAGAAATTGTGGAAGGGGTAGATATTATGGTTGTCCGTGAACTGACCGGGGGCATTTATTTTGGACAACCCAAGGGCATTTTTCAGACGGAAACTGGCGAAAAACGCGGTGTCAATACTATGGCCTATACCGAATCTGAGATTGATCGGATTGGTCGGATCGGGTTTGAAACCGCCCAGAAACGTCGGGGGAGACTCTGTTCTGTGGATAAGGCAAATGTCTTAGATGTATCTCAGTTGTGGCGCGATCGCATCAGCTTACTCGCCTCTGAATACCCCGATATTGAACTTTCTCATTTATATGTCGATAACGCTGCTATGCAGTTAGTTCGCGCCCCCAAACAGTTTGATACGATTGTTACGGGGAATCTATTTGGCGATATTCTCTCCGATGTGGCGGCGATGTTAACCGGAAGTATCGGAATGTTACCTTCTGCGAGTTTAGGGGAGTCTGGCCCTGGGGTATTTGAACCTGTTCACGGCTCCGCGCCTGATATTGCCGGACAGGATAAAGCCAACCCCCTCGCCCAAGTCCTGAGTGCTGCGATGATGTTACGCTATGGTTTAGAGCAACCTGTGGCGGCAGATAAACTAGAAAATGCGGTTTTAAAAGTATTAGATTGGGGATATCGTACCGGAGATATTATGTCTGAGGGGATGAAATTAATCGGTTGTCAACAAATGGGAGAAATGTTGTTAAAAGCCTTAGAAGAAAATTAGTTCATACCCAAAATAATAAAGAGCGCTCTCCCCCTTTCAGTTCAACAGAGCGCTCAGTCCCCAAAATTTCATCACACGATCATTCTATCATAACTACCTAAAAAACGATACCCCCATCGGGGAGAAAGTTTAACACAACTATCTTACCGTTTTAATAATGCCTTTACCTTAATTCTAATTAATTGATAATCTCCTTGATCTTTTAATAATTGATAATCAGAATATTGTAATCCTAGTTTGGTTATATCTTTCGGTCGGGTGATAATTAAAACTGTATCAACTGGACTATTTAAAGGAAATAGTTTTAATAATCTTTGGTTAATATCATAAGTCATAAACTCTATGGTTTGTTGGGTATAATAGACTAAACTGGGTTTAAATATCCCAATTACTAATAGAGGCTCATTCGGTTGACGAACTTGGCGAACTATGGTTGATAATTGTCTTAGGGGTAAGTGTCTTTGAGTATCTAATAATTGACCTACTGGTAAAGCAACTAAACCCATAAACGCAAAGAATCCTATGGCATTTCCCGCCCAAACTACTCGTCGCCATTGGGGTTTTAATAAGCAATAGAGAGTGATTCCACTAGCAATAAACCAGATAATTCCTGATAGCGTTGTTAAATGACTGCTTTCTAATAATTGAGAAAAATTTGGAGTATCATCTCCGACTAATTGAGGACTGATTAAACTAGCGATCGCTAATACCAATAAAATTATAACATTAACCAAACCTGTGATTAAAAATGGTAGAGAAATTTTATTTTGATTAGACTCAATATTATTCCGTTGATTTCCCCATAAACTAATTAAAATCACTCCCGCCGGAATCGAAGGTAAGATATAACTGGGTAATTTCGTAGCCGAAAGACTAAAAAATCCAAAAATAATCAAAAACCAAAATAGAGCAAATAAACCCAAATGTTGAGACCGATCTTGCGATCGCAAATCTTGGATTTGCCAAAATTTAACCTGATAAATTGCTATAGGTAAATACACAGACCAAGGTAATAAAGCCACTAAAATCACCGGAAAATAATAAAACCAAGGGCCAGGATGATTACTGACAACACTCGTAAATCTTTCAAAATTATGATGTCCAAAAAATGTATCTAAATAGGCTTGACCATTAGCTATTGTTACTAAAACAAACCAGGGGACGGCAATGATTAAAAATACCAAACTTCCCTTTAATAACTGCATTTCCCAGAGAACTCTTTGCCATTGTTTAGTATAAATTAAAAATCCCCCAATAATTAAAATTGGTAATATAATTCCAATCGGCCCTTTAGCTAAAACCGCTAAAGCTGCAAAACTATAAAATATAAAATACCAGCCCTTTTGTTGACGGGTTTTAGGTTGAGCATAACCTAAGAAAAATGTCAATAATGAAATAGTTATAGAACTAGCTAGAAGCATATCAGAAACCCCCGTCCGCCCCCAAGCAATCCAAGCCGGATTTAATGCCATCATTGCCATTCCCCACCATGCTCCTATCCAACGCTGACGGGTGCGAGCAGATTCCGTTTCTAAAGATATTAACCCCCCGAAAGAAAGCAGGGTATAAAATACTAAAAATGTAGATAATATCGCGGCTATGGCTGAAGGTAATCGCGCTCCCCATTCATTCACCCCGACGGTTTGAAAAGCGATTACTATTAACCAATAAATTAAGGGCGGTTTATCAAAGCGAGTTTGACCATTCCAATACGGAGTAATCCAATCGCCTGTAAGGTGCATTTGTCGAGCGGCTTCAACAAACATCGGTTCAGTTTTATCAATTAAACCAATATCGCCTAAATGACTTAAAAATGCGATCGCACTTAGAAATAATAATCCCAAGATCGACATACCCCTAGTTAGCTTAGGATGGTTTTCCCAGGATTTCCAAATTGTTTTAAAATATCGGTTTAATTTTGACTTTTTACTGTTCATTATTCTCTGATTTTTTGATTTTCACGGGCAACTTTTAACCAAGCCAAACTAATCG
>DMPJ01000441.1 GCA_003456035.1 Planktothrix sp. UBA8402 | reverse complement strand
CATTATCGCAAACCTTTAGATTTTACCGATGAAGCGATCGCTTCGGCTGAAAATGGATGGAATACGTTAAAAGAGGGGTTATTATTTGGTAGCGAATACGGCGATAAATTAGGTTTTAAACCCAATGAAAAAGCCTTAATTGATCCCGATGCTATTGCTCGGTTTAAAGAGGCGATGGATGATGATTTTAATACCCCGGAAGGGTTAGTAATTTTGTTTGAGTTAGCTAAGGAATTAAGACGCGATCGCAATATCCTAATACATGGAGGTGATATTAATACCCCAACCGAACACCTACAGAAAACCTGGCAAACGCTAATGGAATTAGCCACAGTTTTCGGGTTAGAAGCCCAACCAGAGGAAAGTCAGGAGTTGGGGTTAAGTGATAGTGAAACTGAAATATTAGTTCAGCAACGTTTAGAGGCGAAAAAAGCTAAGAATTATGCTGAAAGCGATCGCATTCGAGATCAGTTAAAAGAGTTAGGAATTACCTTAATTGATCAACCTGGAAATCAAACTATTTGGCATCGTTAATTGGGGTTGCTTTATCTAACTCGTTTGTGTTAAAATATAGCCAAAGGAGATTATTGTGTTAAAAAGTTATGAAGCAATTTATGAAAACGGTCAGGTTAAATGGTTATCAGAACAACCTCAAGTTAGTTCAGCGCGTATTATTGTTACCGTCTTAGAAGAAACAAAAATACCCTCAAAGCGTCGGATTCCTTCAGCTTTGATAGCTGGTAAAGCCAAAACTTTAGGAGATATTATTAGTCCTATTATCGATGAAGAAGATTGGGAATGTCTGAAATAGTTGTTCTCGATACTCACATCTGGTTGTGGTGGATTAATCTGGAATTTGATCGGTTTTCTGACAAATGGCGAGACAAAATAGAAACCGCTAATCAGGTCGGGATTTCTCCTGTATCTTGTTTTGAAATTGCACTNNACGTGGCAGACTGCAATTATCATGTCCTGCAAAAGAATGGTGTGAAGAAGCTTTGACCCCATCAGACATCATGTTATTTCCCTTAACCCCTGAAATTGCCTCTCGCGCCGTCAATTTGTCACCGATTCATAAAGATCCTTTTGATCGAATTATTATAGCTACAGCGTTAGNNATAGTGTTTTCTCTCAATATTCGGAACTCGATACCTACTTGATGAAATAGCCGAGAAGTCAAGGAATAATTATAATTATCCGATGAATAACTCGATCATTCGATATCAGTAATTTGTGGACGTAACCAATCATAAAAATTTTTCACATCAGTGAAGTTTTTTTGTATTGTCTCTTGAATGGGAACTTGGTTTGGATGATCTTTCAAATATTGCTTGGAAGAAGATGATTCGATTTTTATNNGTGTCAAGGTGTAGTGAATGGTTAACATCAAAATCTTGTTCTCCCAATGAAAAATTTATTGAAGATTGGCTTTCTATGAGGGGCAAATCTTTATGTTGTATATAATTTCTAAGTTCTTGAGTGAAAGTATTTTCAGGGTTGTCTCCAAAGATTTCCATTCTCTTTTTTTTTATCTCCTCAATTAACGATTGATTATCTAGGGAATTTTCTGCTGCATAAGTGTGCTCTTTAATTGAATACCAAGAAGCTAAATAATTATGAAGTAAGCGAGAAATTTCCTTCTTTAACTCTAGAAATTTATTAATTTGATAATCACTATTTCTTAAATCAAAAGTATTAATACCTTGACCATAAAGTTCTTCAATATAATTGTTAATAGTTTGATCAAATTCACGGAAGTTACCGTGAAAAATATAAAAACCGTATTTAATTACTCCAGAAAATTTAGTCATAATAACAAATTTGATTGTTTTCAAAACAAGTGATATTTGGCTAAACGCCGGAATCATGTCTATATTCTCTTTAAATCATATTTAAGATTTCAAGTTTTGTCAAGGGAGAAAGAGTCAAAAAAATTTATAAGTAGGTGTTCGTTTNNAGCAAATTCCAGTAATTTATAGAATACATTTTTTTGAGATTGTGGGAAAAGATTTTGTTCTATTTCTTCGACAATATTTAAAAAACATTCATTACTATATTTAGAAGATAATACTTCCATGGCTGCTTTTTTAAGTTCATCAGAAAGATTATCATTAGAAATAATTTTCTCAATTTCTATTGTTAATCTTTTTTTATCTTCGCCACTGAGTTCGTTTTGAGCAATATCTTTTGTTTGACTAATAGATAGGGCAATATTTCTGGAAACTAAAAATAAAGGTACAAAAGATTGAAAACCACTTGAAGCCTCGGAAAGCCTTAATTTATAGTCATTTCCTATAATATTTGAAATTTTGTTAAGCTGATCAAATTCTAACTTGACATCGCCCACTGGTAAAGTTAAATTGCCCGACAATTCTTGTTGTGAACGTTCTAATTCTTGCCAAAAAGTATATAATGATTCGGGTAATCCTTGTATTTTTCCTGGCCATCTTACAGCACTAAAAAAGTTACGCTCTGCTGGCACATACATGATTTTAGGTACAAGATATTTTTCTGGGTTATTATTAATAACGCTGAATTTACCTTCCTTAAAATTAAAGTTATAAGCCTGGCCTCGGTATTCAATTTCAGTTTCTGATAAAAAGTAATTTTTTAAGTTTTGATAGTTACAGTATTTATTGATAAAACGATTATAATTTGTTACCTCTTTTTCTGTAATTATTCCACGATACAACGATTTTTCTAGCCAACTCAATGTTGATATTAGCTTGGCAATACTACTTTTTCCAGTTCCTTGATTACCGATAAAAACAGTTATTTTACGAATATCTATAAAATTGCCATTGTCGGTAAAACCTGATTTAATTGGCCCAAAGTTTTTAACTTTTATTTGACTCATAATAATTTTTTTATTGTATTCGGTTACTTCCCAATTAAGCTGTACTCTCATTAAATGGGATAATTCTTAATTTCTCACACCCTAATCAACCCCAAATTTTGAGAGTAACAGCTTATTTCCTATTCCCTCCGGGATCACATTTTGCTAATAATCCCTTGGACGATTTCGACTCCAGTAACCGCTTGCCAAGCAAACAGTCCCAGGATGATAGTATTCAGGGTAATATGACTATATCTCGCCCAATTAACTCCTTTTTGCATATAGGGAGTTAAGGAGGCAGAAACCGCAATCATTCCGGTCATTCCCAGTCCCGCCAATAGGTGAGGGCCAACGAACAGTTTACCGTTGTTAATATAAGTGACGGCCATGCCGCCAATACTTCCCAACACCATTAAAGCCAGTAATACTGAACCGATTTGGTGATGTTTAATACTGAATTTTCCCTTAATTAACTCTTTTTTCGCATCTCCGTCCGCTTCCCGGGTACGACGAATTTGTACCCCTAAATACATCGCATAAATAGATAATCCTAACAAAATCCACATCAATACCGGGTGAAAGAAATTCAGCCAGGGTTTAATCGAGACTAGAATCGGTGAATCCATAATGTCCTCTCAACAAGCTATAAAACTTAATAAAACTTAGCATACACCAGTTAACACCTGAATTAATTAAAGATATTCAGAGATCGCTTTTCTCCGATATTGATAAACCAAAACCTCTTAAATTTAATAGGTCAGGGCTTTAGTCACGGCCTGATTCTGGTAAGATTCCTAGTTGTAAATTCTCGCCAATTTGGTAAATATAAGCATCTTCAACCAACATTCGATTAACTATACTATTGGTCATGCGTTTCCCTGATAAGTTGATATTCCAATGTTGTTGATCTTGACTTAAGCCCTGAATTAATTTATCTTTGGGACTAACAGCGACAATTGCTGTCCAATCAATTTTTAAGTCAGGTTTAACTTGGTGAAAAACTGATAGGATATTCTCATAAGTTTTAAGAGGCCCTTCATCATCATAGAGAGGTAAAGCAAACATCAGATGCCATGTTTCCGGTTCTGTCGCATACAGCCACAAAGCTGAATGAACTGATACACCTGCGGTATTGAGAGCATCTATTAATCTTTGGCCTTCTTCTATCTCTTGATTTACCAATGTTGCTGTAGCCATTG
>DMPJ01000059.1:1814-8161 GCA_003456035.1 Planktothrix sp. UBA8402 | reverse complement strand
GCTAACAACACGGCTAAAAAGAGAATGGTCAATTTAGCGATGCGTGGGTTCTTTAAGGGCGAACCGTAGAGAATGCTGGCTTGTTTGCTTAACAAATTGGGTACCTCACTTTTTCCATAATTTTCTGGATTTTGAAGCTATTTTGGTCAAATCGTTTATATAACTTTCTGCTGCTCTTTGAGCTTCACGGACTTGACTATCATTACAAAGGAAGTTTATAGAAATATTACAACAGAGTAATTTCTTACAGTTCCCCGATTTCTTAATTATTGTCAAGAAGTCGGGGATCTTAAGCCTACCAAATGATAGTTAAGTCTTCAGGATCACGCCATAAAGGATCACCTTTTTTAATATCAAAAGTAGAGAAAAATTCTGGCACATTCACCACAGGGCCAGTCACCCGAAATTGACTCGGAGGATGGGGGTCAGTCAGCACTGTTTGACGTAACATTTCGGGTCGCCATTTCGATTTCCACATCTGACCCCAACCAATAAAACAACGTTGATTTGGGGTATAACCGTCAATTTTGGTAGAACGTTGTTGATCGGTTAATTGACGTTGTAAGGCTGAATAAGCAATCGTAATTCCGCCTAAATCAGCAGTATTTTCGGTTAGGGATAATTGACCATTAACAAATAGCTTAGGTAGGACTTCATATTTGTTGTATTGTTCCACTAACTGATTTGCTTTTGCTTCAAACTTTTGAGCATCTTCCGGTTTCCACCAATCTTTAAGATTACCGTCAGCATCAAACAGACGACCGTTACTGTCAAAACCATGAGTAAATTCGTGAGCAATTACCGCACCTATTGTGCAGTAATTTACCGCATCATCCATACTGGCATCAAAGAAAGGCGGTTGTAAGATTCCCGCCGGGATTTCAATGCGATTTCCCACTTGATTATAGCCAGCATTAACCTCTGTGGGTTTTGACAAACCCATAAACAATTCATCAACAACGGGTTTCCCTAATTGATCTAAATTACGCCGAGTTTGCCATTGATTTAGTCGGATCAAATTACCGAAATAGTCATCACGTTTAATCGTGACATTGGAATAGTCAAGCCATTTTTCGGGATAACCGACATAAATTTGCATTTTGTCGAGCTTATTTAAGGCTTGTTTGCGAGTTGCTTCACTCATCCAGGAATTTTGCTCTAGGCGAATTTTGAACTCGGCTTTAATGTTTCTTACCATTTCCTCTGCTTTGGCTTTAGTTGCAGGAGGAAAATATTGTTCAACAAAAAGTTGGGCGGTGGGATGACTTAAAACGTTTCTGACAATTTCCCCTATTTGTTGATCACGAGGGAGAGGTTTTTCTAGCCCTAGCATTATCTTCTTAGAAAAATTAAAATCCTCTTGGAAAAAATCTTCGCTGAGAGTAGATCCAGAAACATTCAATACTTGCCAACGTAAATAGGTTTTCCAGTCATCCAGGGGACGTTCTGCTAATAACTTATCTGCTGTGACGAGATAATCAGGATCGGTGACAATCATTTCTTTGACATTAGCTAAACCCGATGCCGAAAAATAGCTATTCCAGTTAATATTCGGTGTTTTATCCTGTAATTGTGCCACAGTCATTTTATTATAGGTGCGATTCACGTCTGCCGCTTCTATGGGTGACAACATCGCTTTAGCTAAGGAGGTTTCTAGCTCGAAAATGGTTTGTGCTTGAGTTTGGGCATTATTCGGAGTTTCCCCTGCTAGTTCTAACATTTTGGCAATATGGGCAAGATAAGCCTTTCTTTGGTCGGTATAGTCAGGGTTTTCATAAAAATCCTTACCTAACACTAAGAAAGCTAAATTATACAGAGCATTGATATTAGATTGTTTTTTATCGGGCATAACAAAGATCCCAAAAACTGATGGCATTCCCATGAAACCCTGGGCAGCCATGAGCGTAATTAGGTCTTCTTTGGATGATATTGCGTCAATTTTGGCTAATTCAGGCTGTAATGGGGTAATACCTAATTTGTTGATCAATTCTGTATTGATCCCTGATGCGTAAAGATCTCCTACTTGCTGGATAACGCTTCCTTGAGGAGCTTTGGAGCTTTTAGCTGCTGCATCTTCCATAATTTTCTGGATTTTGAGGCTATTTTGGTCAAAAGCCTCTGTAAAACTATCAACTCTAGTTTTATCATCAGGAATAACGGCGTTTTTTAACCAATTCCCGACCGCAAAATTGTAAAAATCGTTTTTGGGACTAAGGGATGAGTCCATATTATTGATAGAAAAGCCAATCTCTTTGTCCGTTGCTTTTGCGAATGCTTGATAGGCCACTATCGGAGCGCTGATCAGCAGAGAAATGAGAAATAAACGAGAAAAAAGTTTCATGACTTTAAAAACTTTGTTTACCGAGAAAAAATGAGATTAAAACATAGCAAGCATACAGCCTTTTCTTAGCTACCGCTACTGCTGGTATTGGTACTTTNNTTCTTAGCTACCGCTACTGCTGGGTGGTATTTGAACTTTGGGGTAGTTTAGGAATCAGCCAGGAGAGGAATTGATCCTGCGATCGCGTTTGCACCAAAAACTTCCCAGGGCCAGTTAGATCAGCCACAAACCCTTCACCGCTAAATAGAAAGGTTTTCATCCCTCCAATAGATCGGGTTTTGAAGGGCATGGTTTCGGGTAGTGCCACCAAATGTCCGGTATCAATGGTATAGGACTGTCCGGCGGCTAGGGTAATTTCGTGAATGGCTCCATAGGACGAAACCACCATCTGGCCGCGACCCTGCGCTCGTAGCATGAACAGCCCGCCCCCCGTACCAAAGAAAGACTTGGAGCCACCCCATTTAGAATCAATTTCAAGGCTAATATCGGAGGCGACATAAGCTCCTGATTGTACCAACATCGGCTCAGTAATATCCAGCGTCATCAGATCGCCGGGTAAGCCAGGAGCTACTAGAATTTCCCCTCCTTGCGCTGGTGCGGTGTAGACATTCTGGAAAAAGCTTTCACCTCCTAGAAATGCCCGTCCCAGAGACTTGAGAAAACCACCTGTAGCCTGGGTTTGCAAGGTGACACCACTGGACATTCCCACCATCGAAGCGGCTTCAACCCGCACTTGTTCTCCACCTACAAGCTTCACACGCCCCAGGGTGTAGGCGTGCTGATACATTAATTCAACTTCCATAAGAAACGCTCCCTAATGGTGATCACTTAATTTTTATTCTGTTCCGTCGGTGTGCAACGTATACAGAAAAATGGCTTAATCAACTGGAATAATAGTGTGTTTGTTGGAGTCCGATACCCATATTTAGGAAAACTTAATCTTTAATACACTATCTCCGATGTTTTTACGACACCAGGTTGTTCTTTATGAATGCGAATCCACAAAATTGTACCAACAACAATTGCAACAGGAGTATTAATGTAGGAAAGCAGAGAAACATTAGATGCGTCCACAACGTCAGCAGCAAACAGAACAAAATCCCATAGCCAGTGAAAAATAATTAACGGCCAAATATTATTGAACTTGATCATGAGTGGTGCAAATAAGAACCCAAACAGGAAGGTGAAAACTAGCTGCACCAGCATTTCTAACAGAGGTAAACCACCAAAAACATTCACAGAATGCAGGAGCGAAAATGCGATCGCACTGACTAGCATTGCCCAACGGACTCGGTTTGTGGTCAAAAATGCGTTTAAAACGATGCCCCGATACATAGTCTCCTCACCAAGACCTACCAGAAAGGTTGTGAAGCCCACCAGGGCCAACAACTGCCACTGTGTTGCATCGAGAGAGGCTGAAGCCAAAGCGGACAGAAACACGACCCACATGGGGATCAATACCGACAGTGAGGGGACAAACCAGAGGAGTTGTCTGGTGTTGAGTTTGCGAAATCCAACCTCTTGCCAGCTAAAATAGCGGATGACAAAGAAAACATTGATGATATTAACAATAATCAAGACCAACCAGAACACATTCATCATGTCGGGAGTGCCATAGAAGATGTTCTTGAAGGTTTTCATGTAGAACATACCGAAACCCATGACAGCCGTGTAGATAAATGCAGCTAAGATGGCTATTTTGGTTTTTGAGAGTGATGTTGAATTCATGATTTTTCGCCTCTGTGTGAAATAGTAAGTCAGGTTTTTCCAAAATTTACGATTTATTGTCCGCTCGTGTTTATACACTCTATTCTGAAATTTTATTATAGAATTAATAATAATTTAATTATTAACTTATCTATGACATCCAATCAAGACTTTAGTTTAACCTGTCCAATTTCGATTCAACAATACCCTCTTTTTTAGGAATGCGATCGCACCCTTTGATTCCATTCATTTAAAAAAGTCTCATAGGCGTGATTAATTCTTTGCATAACAGCGATCGCTTCTGATTTAACGTTATAATCAGGATGATATAGTTTTGCTAATTGATAATAAGCTTGTTTGACTTGATTCGGTGTTGCCTTGGGATTTACCCCTAATACTTGCCACCAATTTTGATCACATTCAGATGCGATTAATTCCGGTAGACTCAATTGTTGATACCAGAGTTGTAAAATACCCTTTTGACTTCCACTAACTAATCGTTGACCATCGGGACTAAACACAACCGGAGAACAACCGGAGAGCGTTTGCAATAATTCTCCTGTTTTCCAATTCCATAATTTAACCGTTTGATCGACACTTCCACTCGCCAAAATTTTGCCATTGGGACTCAAAGCTAGGTCAAAAATAGCAGCAGAATGTCCGGTTAATGTCCGAATTAATTGATAGGTTTTAAGATCCCAGACTTTAATTGTATTGTCTGCACTAGCACTGATTAAAGTTTGATCATCAGGACTGAATAAAATCGAAGTCACCCAGTTAGAATGTCCTGTTAAAACAATAGGATTTTGATAGGTTTTAAGATCCCAAATTCTAATAGTATTATCAGCACTCCCACTGGCTACAAATTGACTCTGAGAACAGATGGCTACAGACCAAACTCCATCAGTATGTCCGTTCAAAATTCGTTTAGATTGTCCGGTTTTAAAATACCAAAGTCTAACGGTTTTATCGCTACTTCCACTGATTAAAATTTGATGATCGGGACTAAATACAAGGGAGGTAATAATTCCCATATTTTTTTCAGGAAGATTCTGATCCAATAAAGTTCGATTTAGTTGTCGAGTCTGAAAATTCCAGAGGGTAATTCGACCATTAACACTCCCCGTAGCAACGATTTCTGAATTCGGACTAATAGCCACTGAATACATCTCATAAGGCATAAACCAAGTATATTTTTTCTTAATTGTATTAACATCCCAAATGTGAATATTACGATCATCACTGGCACTGATCAAAGTTTGACCATCAGGACTAAAAGCCACAGCATGAATTGAATCTTGATGTCCGGCTAAACGCTGTGTTTCTGTCCACATCAAATCCGGTGAATGGGGACGAATAACAAGATTATGATTTTCAATATTAGGTTTTTCGGTATTTTTTTGAGCAGATGATTTTTGTGGATTTTGAATATTTTGTTTAAGCTGTTTTAATTCATCTTCTAATTCTAAATCATTGAATTTTTGTTTTAATATTTCTTCTTGAAATTCAGGAATAAGTTCTAATAACGCGGCGGTATAAAATTCCTGATCTAAAATCCGTTCTTCCATCCGGTCAAAGGCTTGAAACGCTGTTTCTCCGCTTCCGGCATCATCAATTAATTGAGCAATACCATATAATCCTAAGCCAACAATTCCGCCAAAAACCCCTAATGTTCCCATGCCAATTCCTACACCTGTTCCCGCAAAACCTAACCCCATTCCGCCCACAACCGAAGAAATTCCTATCCCGGAAATTGCCCCTAATCNNTTAATCCCACTGCACCCCAGGCAATAGTATCCCCTTGATTAATGGCTCTAAATGCTCCATAAGTTGCAGCACCCGCCACCGCACCCACACCCATTAAGGGCATCATTCCTAACCCAATTCCCCCAAAACTTCCCACCAGTCCCACACCACCAATTGTGCTATAAATTCCTGCCCCACTCGCTGCACCGACGGTAACAAATGTTGTACCAGTAGTTAAGTTTTGAGAGAAATTATAATAACTTTTCATGATTTTTTAAAGTTCCGTAAATTTCATTATAGAATTGATAATAATTCTATCATAACCTCTCTATGACCTCTAATCCAGACTTTAGTTTAACTTGTCCCATTCCTCTGCAACAATATCCTTATATTTTACTCGCTCATGGCGGTGGGGGTAAACTCATGCGGCAATTAATTGACAAAATGTTTTTACCTACTTTTGGGAGTTCTAATCAAGTTGAACATGATGCCGCTACCCTCCAATTACAGGGAAATAAAATAGCGTTTACGACGGATTCCTATGTAGTAAATC
>DMPJ01000059.1:0-1792 GCA_003456035.1 Planktothrix sp. UBA8402 | reverse complement strand
GCTCGTCCTTTATATTTAAGTGTGGGTTTTATTTTAGAAGAAGGTTTACCAATTCAAACATTATGGGAAATTATTATATCCATGAAAATTGCTGCGGATAAAGCTGGAATTAAAATTGTCACTGGAGATACTAAGGTTGTTGATAAAGGCAAAGGAGATGGGATTTTTATTAATACATCGGGTATCGGAATTATTGAACATAATTTAACCATTAATCCCCTATCTGTTCAAGCGGGAGATGCTGTTATTATTAATGGGGATTTGGGGCGACATGGGATTGCAATTATGGCGGTGCGGGAAGGATTAGAATTTGAAACTACTATAGAAAGTGATTCTGCCCCGGTGGCGGATGTAGTTTTAGAATTATTAGATGCGGGAATAGAAATTCATTGTTTACGAGATTTAACCCGGGGCGGTTTAGCGAGTACATTAAATGAGNNGGGTTAGCAAGTACGTTAAATGAAATTGCTACTGCTGCTAAAGTAGAAATTGAAATTCAAGAAACAGCAATTAAGGTATTAGAAGAAGTCAAGGGAGCGTGTGAAATTTTGGGATTTGATCCCCTTTATGTTGCTAATGAAGGGCGGTTTGCGGTGTTTGTTCCTGAGAAAGATATTGAGAAAACCTTATCAATTTTACAGGCAAAAATACCGGAATCTAGTTTAATTGGCTTTGTTAAACAAACTGCAACACCTTTAGTTACCCTGCAAAGTACAATCGGAGCAAAACGAATTATTGATATGTTGAGTGGAGAACAGTTACCTCGGATTTGTTAGGGAGTTAATTCATCATGTCATCCGAAAATTTATTAACCTCTACAGATGTTCTTCACCTACTGGTTAAAGGGATTGATAAAACGACTTTAGAAGCAAAACTATCGATTTCGAGTTGGACATTTACTTTAGCTCAAGGAGGATCAAAAAGTGGTCAGGGTAAAATCTGGATCAGTCCTAATTCTCAATGTAGTGTCCGAATTATGACTCAACCTAATGGTTTATCCTATGTTCGAGTTTACAATGGCCCTGGAGGTGGCGCACCGGGTGAACAACCCCTAAACGGATTGGGAAAACCAGGAAGTCGGAGAGAGACTCACTTTTATTTAATTTCTTCACCTAATTCTTAACATAATCAGATGATGAACTTTGAAAAAATTTGGCAACAGTATGATTTTACTGAATCAGAACTTTTATCAATGGGATGGGTAACTCCTTATGATTATGTTCTGAATATTAACTATTATTGGCAACTCAACTCAAATTCTACAAATACTGAAATTGCTACTAAAGACCAAATGTTTCGGCTAATTCTAAAATCTTGTATTCATGTTGATATCCAATTTAATGTTAATGAAGATGAGTTAAATTCAATCCCAACTCATCTCGGTACAATTGTAGGGTGGGGTCGAGTTATACCTTCCTCCTGGATACAAAGTCAGTCTCTTTCTGAGCAGGAATGGCTACATTTATTTTTTGAAATTGGAGGAAATAACAGAATAGATCTTGTTTGTAAATCGTTAGTTGTTGAAGATTTGGAATTGAAGTTCTTAACCATTATGTTCAACATGATGTGGCCCCCAACCAATTGAATTTTCAAAGGTTCCATCGGAGGAAATAAAATAATGTTTAGCAATTCCTAATGATGACTCAATAGGAATATAATAGATAGAGGTTGTCATCTGTAGTGAGTGCGAATATCCCTTATAATTAATAATATATTACTAAAAAAAAGCTGTGAATTGGTTTTTTGGTAATAATTAGTAATAATTGGGGTTTGGTGCGTGCGCGGAGCTTAC
>DMPJ01000350.1:4556-7453 GCA_003456035.1 Planktothrix sp. UBA8402 | reverse complement strand
AAATAATTAACTCTTGGTCTTGGGTGCTGTCTGTTGTCTGATTTATATGGCGACTGAGTGTTACGAGCATTTGGGCGATCTCATCTCGATGGACGAGACGGCCATTGCCTGGATAGACAAGAGCGATTAGAGTTAATAAGGCTCGAATGATTGGAGAAGCGACTAAGGGGTGTGTTTGGTGCATCGAGTCAACGGCTATTCCGGCATGGTTGAGGATTTCGCGGAGGGTATAACGGGCGATCGCATCTAAACCGGGGGCGATCAGGGCAATTTCATCGGGCTGTACTTGACCTGTTTTGACGCTGGCGATAATTTGTTCGGCGGTTTGTCGGAGTAAATCAGCGCGTGATACCGTTTGAATTGATTGAATATTAGCCGAAAATAATAGGGAGTCGGGAAAGGCGATCGCATTCTCCAAGACTAAATCCAAAATTGGTTGCGCCATCTGTTTCCCTAAACCGCTTTGTCGGTCTAAGGTTTCCCCACGACAACGCTCTTGTAAACTCATGAGGGCATTAGGGTCAGCCCCTAACCCCAAACGNNACAGCCCCATCAGGATTGTAGGTAAATGCGGCCATTTTTCCCTGATCCAGAAAGAATTCAAACAAGTGGCGCGCCAGGGCGGGATATTCGTCCACGTCATCGGCTAAAACCACTGGATATCGACGCAGTAGGTGTTTTTGATAGGTGGGATGATGCAGCAGGTGTTGACCATAGAGGTCGGCAATAATCCCAAAAGTCAGTAACCCCCTTTCTAGGCACCATTTCTGCCACTGTTTCAGTAACTCCCCTATCTGCTGATAAGGAGTTTCGGTGTCGCCAGTAGGGAGAAATCCCTGCTCTAAAATCCGGGGAATGTCTTCTATTGATGTGACACTGAGGGCAGCCAGTTGCAGAACATCCAAGATTTGGCGTACCATGCGGTTAACGCTAACCCCTGGACGTCTGAGGCGACTAATTTCGAGATCATGACTCCAAAGCTCTAGGGCAAGTTCCTGTTCGGTTTCGGGGCGTAAACGCAGGGGAAATAGGGCTTTTAACCCTAACTTTTCTACTAATAATGGCCAAAACAGAATCACTTCATCTTGAAAAAAGCCTAAAGGAGTTGTGGAATAAAAGGAATATTGTCCCTGGGGAGTGGCCGTCAAACGCTCAACTAGGGCGATGCGGTTATCGCCATTGGCGGCAAAAATTAGGGTGGTGGTGGCGACAGACTCAGGGTTTAACCTGGGTTTTCGTTTTTTGCTTCCCCCTGGGGGGTTAGGGAATGTGGCGAGTAAGGGCGTCCACTCGCAAAATAATTCGATCAGGCGAGTGGTTTTGCCACTCTGGGAACTTCCGGTAATCCAGATAGCAGGAGACAGCACGGCAATCGGTCTAAAATTTGTTAAGATACCTCGTACATTGTACCGACGTTCCACAACAACGTCTTTAATTAATATTCCTTCAACTTATTTTTAAGGGGTCTAAACTATGGCCGCTACTAACTCTAGTCTATTTACACAATTCATTGATCATGCCAATCAATGGTTTCGTGATACACCAGAACGGGCTTTAGATCAAGCTTATGATGCTGCATTGAAGATTCGCCGTCTGGAAAATGACCATTTCCAAGGTGAAAAAATATCCCCGGAATCCCATCCTGAATATAGCGATCGCGCTCTGGCTTATTTTAATTATGAACTAAAAAAATATCTCAAAATTATTCAGACTCGCTTAATGGTATTTAATGCTAGTCGTTCGGTTTTAGGATTATCGGAACAAATTAATCCCTCGTCAAGCGTTAATATTGAATTAGAACAAAAAATCGCCACGAATGGGTCATTACCTCACCCTAAAATAGTTGCTGTTATTTGTGAAAAGCTCGATTATATTGATGCCGTTATCACTCGTTACCAATCCTTAGAATCTCCAGAATTTGACGTAAATTTAAACAATAATTCCCCGGAACAATTCCTATCCCTACGAGATACAGCGACCATTAATAATACTTCTGAAAATAACAACCCTTTGAATAATATTAGGACTAATTCTAATTCTGCAAAAACAATTAAACAGGATCTTAATAATAAACCTTCAACAAGTGTTCTACCTCGTTCCCTGTTAAGAACATTGAGTCGAATTAAACAGGAAATTGGAACGGGATCGGAAGATGAAATTATTGACAATTATCGAAAAAGTAAAGCCAAAACCCTACTTTCTATCCGGTTTGTTTTATTATTAATTTTAATTCCTTTACTCACGCAACAATTAGCTAAAAATTTCGTGGTGGGGCCGATTATAGACGGGGTATTTACAAATAAAGAACAAACTCCTATTTTCCTCAATATTGATATGGAGGAGGAAGCATTTGTGGAATTACAACATTATGAAGAACGCCTAAAATTCAAAACATTAATTGGTCAAGCTCCTTCCTTAACCTCGGAGCAATTAGAGAAAAAATTAAAGAAAAAAGCCAAAGAATTAGCAGAAGAATATAAGGTAGATAGCAGTGTTGCTATCAAGAATGTTTTTGCTGATATTATCGCAGTTTTTATGTTCTGTTTTGTTTTGGTTTCTAACCGGAGGGAGGTGGATATTCTTAAATCATTTATGGGGGATGTAGTTTATGGGTTGAGCGATAGTGCTAAAGCTTTTATTATTATTTTGTCTACTGATATGTTCGTGGGTTTCCACTCTCCTCACGGTTGGGAAGTGATTTTAGAAAGTACCGCCCGACATTTTGGACTTCCTGAAAATCGGGAATTCAACTTTTTGTTTATTGCTACTTTTCCGGTTATCCTAGATGCGGTGTTTAAATATTGGATTTTCCGTTATCTCAACCGTAGTTCTCCTTCTGCTGTTTCTACTTATAAAACTATGAATGAATAAAAGAATATTAATGGTGGGGTTGGGCG
>DMPJ01000350.1:3537-4504 GCA_003456035.1 Planktothrix sp. UBA8402 | reverse complement strand
TAAATATTTTACCGCGTAGGGGCGGGTTCGAGTTAATCTTAAATACTCACAAACAATCTTCCTAAACCCGCCCCGAACCCAGCCCCAAATTCACGATTCACTGAATGTTAATGGTGGGGTTGGGCGGGTTTATAAAGGTTATTTGTTGGTCTGATAAATTGTCTCGGAACCCGCCCCTACAGTTAAATATTTTACCGCGTAGGGGCGAGTTAACAACAGTTATTTGGGAGGATCAGAAATTGGGTTGGGTTGATTTGGTTGGGGTAATAATTCTTTTAATGCTTTGACTTCCTCCTGTAATAATTTAACCTGTTCTAATAATTGTTGATTACTCTCGGTTAAAACTTTGGTTTGACTGCTTAAATATGGGTCACTTTCCCACCAATTAATCCCAATTTCTCTAGCTTTATCTACCGAAGCAATTAACAAACGAATTCTAATATTTAGGAGTTCTGTTGAACCCACGGAAACGGAAATATCCCCGGCGATGACAATACCTTTATCTAATACCCGTTCTAAAATATCAGCTAAACTAGATCCTTGAGTCGATGTCTGAACACCGCGTTGGATATTTGAGGGACGTTGCTGTGAGTTCATGGTTAAATTAATTCTCCTTCTTTCTGGACAGCAAGGAAACGATTATCCTGCTGTTTAAGATAGCCTTGTTTTAATAAAGATCGCAATACATTAGTAGTTTGGACTCGATTTAATCCTAACGCAATTTCAATTTCCGAAACCCTTGCACCCGTAGATTGTTGTAAATATTGATAAACTTGTCCCTCAATTTCTAAGTTGTTATTTTCGGTTAATAAGGTTTGTAACGATAGCAAAGAATTATTACTAGATGTGTCACCATCGGTTAATACGGTTTTGATCACTCTTTCTAATTTACCTTGAGCTTCCGTTAAGGATAAGGCGGTGCGAGATAATAATATATCTGCACAAACTTCGATAAAATCTTGACTGT
>DMPJ01000350.1:0-3438 GCA_003456035.1 Planktothrix sp. UBA8402 | reverse complement strand
AAATAAATTTTGACTAATTTAATAATTTTTCGAGCAGCTTCTGGGGAAACACCAATTTTTTGAATTAAGATTTCTTGCTGGGTTTCTTCGTCGGGTTCGGGCATATCAATGGTAATTAACCGATCTAATAACGCATCTTGAGTCCCATAAACGCCACAATATTCTTCGGGGTTGGAGGTAAAAATTGCTCTAAAATGGGGATTAACTCTAATATATTTATGNNTAATAATTTTTCTTCTAAGGCGGAGAGTAAAACGTTATTAACTTCGGGACGGGAACGGTTAAACTCATCATAAACCAGGGTAAAGCCTTCTTTACAGGCTAAGGTTAGACGAGAATCAATCCAATTTTGGCGTAATTCGTCTTCTAATTTAACCACACTATGAATAAAGTTATCAATAACTTTTTTTCGAGTATAGCCCAGTTGGTTGCCAATTAAATCGGAGGATTTGAGTTCGTCATCACCAAAAATTAAGACGATGGGACGGTTTAATAAATCTGCTAAGTGCATGGCAAAAGTGGTTTTTCCGGTTCCGGCTGGCCCCCGTAAGTGCAGAGAAAAGCCACTTTGAAGATATCTCAAAGCTCGAATGGTAAGTTGTTCAATGGCTGGAGTATTAACAAAGCCTTTAGGACGGGCTTGAAGCACGGTAGTCATATTTTTAATTGAATTAACAGCCAAAACACTGCCGAGTTAGTGATTATCGGCAGGTTTAATTTAATGTTATAGCAGGGAATACCCGAACAGAAGCTAGGTAGGGTGAGGAAACCTCGCCCCTACTATTTCTTGGTGGGAATGTAAACGCGATCGCGTTGAGAAATACGTCCCTGTTGTAATAATACCCGAATCGCATCAACGGTCTGCACCCGATTAATTCCTAGAGCTTGTTCTATTTCTGCTAACCGAGCGCCGTTTTGATGGGTTTGGATATACTGGTAAACCCGTTGCTCCGGGGCGGTGGGTTGAGACGGAAATGGGGTANNACGGTGGGTTGCGGTTTAACAGAATGGGCTACGGCTTGAGGTTTCGGAGCAGTTTTAGGTTTTAAAGGAGGTTTGGAAGCCAGGGGTGGTTGTCGATAAGTGATAGGTTTTTTCGCAGGAACAGACCTGTGTTTAGTGACAGTTTTTCGAGGTTCCCGATGGGAATTTCCCCAAACGGTCTGTTGTAGTTTTAGGTGATAGTTTTGTAGTTCTAAGCGAAATTCTCCTAAATCCTCAAATAACTCCTGAACAGCTTCTTTTCTTTCCCTCCGACTCTGTTGCAGTTGTTGTTGTAACTGCACTGCCATTTGCTGGTGCTGGATATCTAATTCCCCTAAATATGCTTCTACTTCCCGGGATAGGGTTTGACGAAAAATAGCTAAATCCTCAAGTAAGATTTCCCGTGCTTCTAGGCGCTGTTGCTGATAATTGGCTAACAGATCTGTTACCCGATATTCCAGGTCTTCCCGAAATTGAGATAATTGTTCATGCAGGTGAGTTGCCATCTGAGATCGTTCTGCGGTGGTTTCCTGCAAAAACTGACTCACTTCTTGGGACAACTGCCCGATAAAGTCTTCGAGTTCTTGCCGCAGTTCTTGGGCAACTAACAGACGTTCGGTGCTGATGTTGGTTAATAACTCTTGAGTTTGTTGTTGTAAACTGGTGACAAACTCCTGTCGAGCTTCTTGATCGTCTAATGCTTGATTTTGGCGCTCTTGTTGCCAAAGGGTCAGTGTGGTTTGAACGTGCTGTTGACGTTCTTGAACCACCTGTTGGCGTCCAATGCGCGACCGTTGCCACTTGTCTTTTAAAGCCATAATTTTTGAACCCTAGTGTCGGTGGGTTATGCAGTTCTGGGCATTGGGTATGGGCATGGAATTTTGTTGATTGAACTTACACCCTGACCATCAACCACTGTGCTTTTTTTGCGCCATACCCTTTGCCTATTTCGTCAATCTTAGACCGCAGGAACAGCCGCCTGTGCGGTTAAACCAACTGCTTCTGCGTACTTGAGATAGGTTTCAACAGAAGCGATCACGATTCTAGCTTCTATGGACAAAAGTTCGATCCCAACTAGGGAAACGCGCACCCAAGCGTCAATAACAATGCCCTTATCTAAGATCCGATCAATTACTTCAGCCAGACTGGAGGATGAGTTCACTTTTTCAACGGCCATGAGTCTATTACTCCTTTTTGGTGGAAAGAACTGGGTATATCCTGGTACAGTTCTTTAGGTTGATTATACCTCGAAAGTTGCTAATTTTGATTTTTGTTTGTTACTTCTTTTTACAATTGCTGAAGCTAGATTCATTAATGGGGATAAAATTGTAAAATTATTTATTCCCATTTAAAAAAATATTGCAAAAAACAGCTAAAAATGTTATAGTAACCGCGCCGTTTCAGTTATAGCAAAAGGCAATCTCGCTATAGGTAAATAATTACTGTGGCTTTTAGCTTTCAAGAATGTCCTAACAGATGCGGCAACTGCTATATCAGTTATAGAGTTAAGAGTTATAGAGTTAAGAGTTAAGAGTTAAGAGTTAAGAGTTAAGAGTTATAGAGTTATATTTTCTCTTTACTGATAACTGATAACTGTTTACTGATAACTGTTTATGCCCAAATTAATAGAGTAAATGATGCCCCGGATATTAGTTATAGATGATGACCCCGTAATCTCGGAACTGGTAGCCATCAACCTAGAAATGGCTGGTTACGAAGTTAGTCAAGCAGAAGATGGTATTAAAGGACAAGCCCTGGCGATGCAACTGTTGCCAGATTTAATTATTTTGGATTTGATGTTGCCGAAAGTGGACGGGTTTACCGTCTGCCAACGTTTGCGTCGGGATGAACGCACCGCAGATATTCCCGTCCTGATGTTAACGGCTTTGGGACAAACCCAAAATAAAGTTGAAGGGTTTAATTCGGGGGCGGATGATTATTTAACTAAGCCTTTTGAATTGGAAGAAATGCTGGCCAGGGTGAGGGCGCTTTTGCGACGAACTGATCGGATTCCGCAAGCGGCTAAACATACCGAAATTCTCAGCTATGGCGCTTTAACTTTAGTTCCTGAAAGATTTGAAGCAATTTGGTTTGAGACAACCGTTAAGCTAACCCATTTGGAATTTGAACTATTACATTGCTTGCTGCAACGTCATGGTCAAACCGTTGCTCCCTCTGAAATTTTAAAAGAAGTTTGGGGTTATGAACCCAATGATGATATCGAGACAATTCGAGTTCATATCCGTCATTTACGCACAAAGATGGAACCCGATCCTCGTCATCCTCGATATATTAAAACGGTCTATGGTGCAGGATATTGTCTGGAACTTCCGGGGAATGAGAAAGGAAGACCAGAGGATTTTGCCATCACAGCAGAGTCTTCTTTAGATGGAAATGGGACTAAGGGGAAGAAGAAGTAGGGAGCAGGGGGAGCAGGGGAGGCAGGGGAGGCAG
>DMPJ01000294.1:1869-3495 GCA_003456035.1 Planktothrix sp. UBA8402 | reverse complement strand
CAAATAATTATTTTTTTTAATAACTACTAACTCAGATTTCTTACAATTGATATAAATTATGGTTCAATCCTTACCAAAACTAACAAATTTTTCTGAATTTATCCAGTGGAAACCGGATAACAAACGCTATGAACTCCATGAAAGAGCAATTATTGAAATGCCACAACCGACAGGAGAACATGAAAATATTGTGGGTTTTTTAGCTGAAAAATTGACCTTAGAATATGTGCGCCGACATCTCCCTTATTCTATTCCGAAAACGGCACTGGTTAAATCAGCTTCGAGTGAGTCGGCTTATTCGCCAGATATCTTATTATTGGATCGTTCTCATTTGGTGAATGAACCTTTTTGGAAGAAAGAATCTACTGTAAGTTTTGGTAAGTCTATTCCCTTAGTGATTGAAGTCGTTAGCACTAATTGGCGGGATGATTATTATAAAAAATATGGGGAGTACGAAGATATTGGAATTGTTGAATATTGGATTGTAGATTATCTAGCCCTGGGCGCTCGTAAATTTATTGGTAATCCCAAAAAACCGACTATTTCTGTTTACTTTTTAGTCGATGGAGAATACCAAGTTACTCAATATCGAGAAAATGAGTGTATTCAGTCCTTCGTTTTTCCAGAGTTAAGTTTAACGGCTGAACAAATATTTCAAGCCGGAGTTATTTAATTTAATAGAATAGGATTCCCAACGAAGGCCCAAGAAAAGAGGGCTAAAGCCCAACAACGGGGGAGTTAATTTAAGGTTTTGATGGTTAAAACTTGGGGAGGTGTAGCATCGGGAGGATAACGGAAATCAACTCTAACAAAACGGGAGGATTTCGGATTTAATTTTAATTGAACTAACGGGTCAACAATTTGTCCTCGACGATGCCATAAATGTAGATATTTTACAATATTTTTTCCTTGATTATCTTCATATCTTAACCTAACTGTTCCTCGAAAAAATGGAAAATCTAACGGAGGTTGTCTAAAAATTAATCCATTTTTCGATAACTTTTCTTCCTTGAATGGCGTTTCCAAAGTAACCGTTACCTTTTGGGTTTCATCCGTTATATTTAATAACGGTAAATGTAAATCATAATATACCCCATAATTGCCATGAGATTCATAGGCGGTATCAGGATAACGAACAATTAACGGCGCGGCTTGGACTTGTTTTGTTCCTAATGTTCCCGCCCGGACTGTACTAATAGGAAAAGAAATTCCCTTTCCCCTATCAGGAATAGTCAGAAAATCTTTACCCTCATCCACTAAATCTGCTGACCATTTTGCCCCTTTTTGAACACCCGCAACTCGACTATAAATTAACTGGCCTCCTATTTGTTCTGGAGGAGTTGGAATTTGATCGCGGGGTTGTGCTAAACTACCATTGTCGAGTAACTGTTGCCATTCTTCCAAAGTAGGCGCGCGCTCCCTACCATCGGGTTCTATTTTCGCAAATTGGGCTAAACTGGCCATATAAATTGAAGCCGGGGGAGAATCATCGGTTTTACCCCGAACCTTCAACCGCATGAACGTAGAACGCCCATTCACCGGACGTTTTAACCCCTTAACTGGGATAGGCAAATTCATTAACATTTGAGTTTCACCAGGGCCAATTTCCAAGGTTTCAGGAAATTC
>DMPJ01000294.1:991-1804 GCA_003456035.1 Planktothrix sp. UBA8402 | reverse complement strand
GGAGCATCTGGCTCCAATAAATAACTAGCTGCTGCTAACACCTCAACTGTCACAGGTTCATTATCGGGATTATGAACCATTAACCCCAAATACAAGGTTTTTAAATCCGGTGGAGAGTGGGTAAAATGATGAGCAAATACCTCAAATTCTCCATTTAAACGATATTCTAAATGAGCTTCAGGATCACCCCGCCATCCCCCCGGAAAGGTTGACAGTAAAATTCCTTCCTGTTTCACCCATTCTGGACTATTGCTATTGAACATTAACACCTCATCCAGTTTCCCAGGTAAGGGGCGGACTTCATTCTCAGCAATAATTTCCTGGGGTGGCAAGGCATTGGCAAAGGGCAACCGAGGCAGAAGGGTAGGAAAACGTTCAACAATGACCGTTTGCCGAAATAAAATTCCTCCGACCGCACCCCCCACCGCAGACAAACTAACAATTAAAATAGGAATTATCCGATGTAAGGTTTGATCTTTCATTTATTCTGAAAGGTTGGTCTAAATTTTTTACCATGAGTATTATGACTTTTTTTCCCCAGTATTCCACAGGCAGCGAAATTCGGCAAAAGTTTCTCAACTTCTATGCCGAAAAAGGGCATAAAATTCTGCCCAGTGCTTCCCTAGTTCCCGAAGACCCGACGGTGTTGTTAACTATTGCTGGGATGCTACCCTTCAAACCGATATTTCTAGGACAGCGACAACCCGAATTTCCCCGCGCCACCACCTCCCAAAAATGTATCCGTACTAATGATATTGAAAATGTGGGCAGAACGGCCAGACATCACACATTTTTTGAAATGTTGGGCAATTT
>DMPJ01000294.1:659-880 GCA_003456035.1 Planktothrix sp. UBA8402 | reverse complement strand
AAACGCATGGGAGAAGCGGATAACTTCTGGAAATCTGGCCCCACTGGCCCCTGTGGCCCCTGTTCGGAAATTTATTATGATTTTCACCCCGAACGCGGCGAGGATAATATTGATTTAGAGGATGATTCTCGGTTTATTGAGTTTTATAACTTAGTATTTATGCAATATAACCGAGATAATGATGGTAATTTAACCCCTTTACAGAATAAAAATATTGATAC
>DMPJ01000294.1:294-635 GCA_003456035.1 Planktothrix sp. UBA8402 | reverse complement strand
TATTAAAACGGCGGCGGAAATTGCCCAAATAGACTATGACAAATCCGATGATAAAACCAAGGTTTCCTTAAAAGTTATTGGGGATCATATTCGGGCGGTTGTGCATTTAATTGCTGATGGAGTTAATGCGTCTAATATTGGTCGGGGTTATATTGTCCGGCGCTTAATTCGTCGAGTAGTTCGTCATGGTCGGTTAATTGGAATTAATCAGGAATTTACAACCTTAGTAGCTGAAACTGCCATTCAATTATCGGAAGCAGTTTATCCTAATGTTCGTCAACGGGAAACTGCTATTAAAGGGGAATTACAAAGAGAAGAAACCCGCTTCTTAGAAACCTTAG
>DMPJ01000294.1:0-193 GCA_003456035.1 Planktothrix sp. UBA8402 | reverse complement strand
CGGTCAAGATGCTTTTGTCTTATATGACACCTACGGTTTCCCCCTGGAATTAACCCAAGAAATTGCCGAGGAAAATGGATTAACTGTTGATATTAAAGGCTTTGAAGCGGCAATGGAAGAACAACGTCGCCGTTCTCAATATGCCCATGAAACCATTGATTTAACCGTTCAAGGAAGTTTAGATCAATTAGCA
>DMPJ01000300.1:5075-7813 GCA_003456035.1 Planktothrix sp. UBA8402 | reverse complement strand
TGCTCCCTCCTATAAATTCTAAAAATCATTCAATTCGGCAATAATATCTAAACTATCTTTATTGGCTTTGACAACGGGATAAATAATATCCTGTAAATACAAGTTCCCATCTTGATAGTAGAGATAAAGTTTCCAGCGTTCTGCATCATCTATTTTAGCAGAATAAAGGGGAATTTGTGTACCTTTAATTCGTTTCAATTTAGTTTTATAAAACCTTTGATAACGATAGCAAGATTCATCTTGTAATTCTGCTAAAACCTCTAAAAACCGACCTCGCAATTGTAAGGGAAGCAGTTTTAACGCTTTATTAATAATACCTCGTTCATCAACGAGTGATGGCTGCGACTTTAACATGATTTGATTTGACCTCAATTAATTGTGTAGGTTGTAAGAAAGATTGATAAATAGATTCTCCGACTTGTTGATAAACTTGGGCGACAAATTGACTATCAACCACTCTAAATAAAGTAATAATCGTGCGACCAAATATAGGATCATCATCAATTGTTAAAATCACTCGCAGGTAATAATTAACAATAAAAGAATAGAGAGATGACGCATAGTCTCCTAATAAATCAAATTGACAAAACTGATGGAGTCGTCTTTTTTCATAGCCTTTATCCTGTAATAACAAGCAGGAGTATTCATGAAGCTGTTGTACAATAATATCATGTTCCGCTTGACTATAGGTTCTTAAATCCGCCTCAAATTCCTCGGTAGACTCAAATATAATTTCCATGATCTAAACTCCAAATTCAGCATTCCAAGGGTTGTCAATAATTGTTAATAATATTATCCTATATAGACCGATAGCGGTTGTATTTTTATCTGCTGCTGGACAACCGCGTCTTCAGGTGGAAATTGAAGATTGATTCAGTAGATTGGACAATGTATAAGTTAACTTATCACCTATCCCCGCGACCCAATTTTCATCCTGTTTAGTATAACTCCGAGGAGCATTAGATCCCAAAATCAAAACTCCGTAATTACCGAGGGGTTGACAAATAACTCCTTGGGTATTTTCGGGTAAATAATCAAATTCAATTCGCCCCGGATATAGGGCTAAATTCACTAAATAGACAGGTTTTTGTTTGTCTATAACCCGTTGTAAAATCGGCCCTGGTTTAACATGAGGATTATTCCCTAATACTCCTCGCCTTAATAAGACTTCACCCTGATAATAAACCACAATAGAACGGGTGACTGTATTAGTTAATAATAAATGAGAAGACCAAGCTAATTCCGCTTGAATTAATTCCGGTAAATCCGGTTTTAATTCCAACCCTTGTTCTCCGATTAAATCCACAGCCTCCGGTGATTTAGGTTGAATTTGTTGCCACAATAACCCCGTTAAAATCAACACCGCACTTAAAATCACCCCCAAGGCATCGGAACGGGCTTGAGAGTTGAATAATTCGGGGGTTAAGAGCCGATTTATTAGCAGTAACACCCCGCCCAAACTACCTGCAAAAATAGGCAGTAGTCTTAATATCTGATTCCGGTCGGATTTTGCCATGATTCTATTTACGAATTACGAATTACGAANNNNAGGGGGATTTAGGGGGATCTGATCCTGTTTTTAGCCGACTTCTCCGGGTTCAATAATCCGTTGGAAAAGATAGCCTGTTCCTCTTGCGGTTAAGATTAATTCGGGATTACTCGGATCATCTTCTAACTTGGCGCGGAGGCGAGAAATATGAANNACCCTGGTATCAACATGACGTTCTGGGGTATATCCCCAAACTTCTTGTAAAATTTCAGAACGAGAAAAAGGTTCACCAGAACGACTAACTAAGAGTTCTAATAAACTAAATTCCATTCCTGTTAGACGGATGCGTTCATCTCCCTTGTAAACCTGTCGTTTGTTAGTATCAATCCTAATATTACTAACTTGAATTACACCAGAACTAGGAATACCAGATGCACCATTTTTGTCAATGCGACGTAATACCGAGCGAATTCTAGCTTCAAGCTCCTTGGGAGAAAAAGGTTTAACGACATAATCATCCGCCCCTAATTCTAACCCGGTAATTCTATCCGCCACATCCCCCAAGGCCGTTAACATAATAATTGGGATATCCGATTCCTTGCGTAGTTCCTGACAGACGCCATACCCGTCTAATTTGGGCATCATCACATCCAAAACCACTAAATCAGGGTTAGTTTTGCGGAAGATATCTAAGGCTTCTTCTCCATCGGCTGCGGTTACGACCTCGTAACCAATCATGGAAAGGCGAGTTTCTAAAATCCGGCGGATACTGGCCTCATCATCAACCACCAAAATTTTTTCTTTATGATTTTCCAATGGATTTCAACGCTCCCTCAGTTGGGTTAAATTATAGTTTTGATAGAACAATTATACTGATTACTGATAACTAATAATTGATAACTGATTACATGGCAAAGTCTCGCACCCTTTATGTTTGTCACGAATGTGGCGCCGAATTTCCTCAATATTTTGGCAGATGCTCCGCTTGTCATGCCTGGAATTCCCTAGAAGAACAAGTTGAACAACCTGCGCCTACGCCTTCCCAACGCTTTAGTTGGAGTCACCTCCCGGGAGAAAACCCAGAGGGTCTACCGTCCGTAACTAAACCCGGACAACCTCGTGCTTCTTTTCTATTATCCCAAATTTCTGATCAATCCCAATCTCGAATGCCATCGGGTTATGCAGAATTAGATCGGGTGTTGGGCGGTGGTATTGTGCCGGGTTCTTTGGTATTAATTGGCGGTGAACC
>DMPJ01000300.1:0-4941 GCA_003456035.1 Planktothrix sp. UBA8402 | reverse complement strand
CCTCCAACCCCAACAGCAGATCCCTTTACCGAACAACTCAAAAATCGTCAACCCAAGGTAGAATCTGCGGCTACTCCCATCACCGAACAAGACCTATATTTACTTCCTGAAACCGATTTAGAAGTGATTTTAAGAGAGTTAGAATCCCTAAAACCGCAGTTAGCAGTAATTGATAGTATTCAGACGGTTTATTTCTCCAGTCTCACCTCTGCACCTGGTTCAGTGGCGCAGGTACGCGAATGTACATCGGCGTTAATGCAAGTAGCTAAACGGGAAAATATTACCCTATTAATTGTTGGTCATGTTACCAAAGATGGGGGCATTGCTGGGCCGAGGGTGTTAGAACATTTAGTTGATACGGTATTATATTTTGAAGGCGATCGCTTTGCTTCCCATCGCTTATTACGTTCGATGAAAAACCGTTTTGGAGCGACCCATGAAATCGGGGTATTTGAAATGGTAGCTCATGGATTAAAAGAAGTTTCTAATCCCTCAGAATTATTTTTAGGAAATCGAGATGACTTTTCCCCTGGAACCTCAACGGTGGTAGCCTTAGAAGGAACTCGGCCGATTGTGGTAGAAATTCAAGCCCTAGTCAGTCCAGCCAGTTACGGTTCAGCGCGACGGGCGACAACCGGGGTAGATAGTAGTCGATTATTACAAATTTTAGCGGTTTTGGAAAAACGGGTGGGGATTCCCCTGTCTAAATTAGATGCTTATGTGGCGTCGGTGGGGGGGTTAAAAGTAGAAGAACCTGCGGCAGACTTAGGGATAGCGATTGCGATTGTAGCTAGTTTCCGCGACCGTGTAGTTGACCCCCGGACGATTTTAATTGGGGAAATCGGGTTAGGGGGACAGGTGCGCCCGGTGTCTCAATTGGAACTACGGTTAAGGGAGGCGGCAAAACTGGGATTTAAACGGGCGATTATCCCTAAAGGTCAAAGTCCGGCGGATTTAGGGTTACAAATTATTCCGGTAAGTAAGGTGATTGATGCGATTATTGCTTCTATCCCCGCCCAACCTCCAACCATGAATGATGAATTCTGATCGGAGGGTAATTAAATCAAGAAAAGCCTCTAATTTCAATAGTGAACTATTAGTCTATTTCTCCGATTAGATCTGTTAAAATAAAAATGACTCAGGGAGCGTTTAGGGTGAAATCTATGGATGCCATAGTTTTTAAATAACTCGATTTTCTCAAACAATCAGTGTATTTACGGAAAATCTGCGTTAATTATATACAGAAATTAAGATTTAAGTGGTGATCAAAAATAATCTCTACCACTCAATATTTATGATCAGCTTACTCACAACCAAAATGAAATTCCTTGAACGCGCTCAGGTCAAAACTAGCCGATACTTAGTTATAGTTAGTTTGATAGCAGTATTCTACTGGATAGTTGGCAAGGTGACGGTTGAATACTTGATGTTAGGTTCCACCAAAGCCCTATTCTGGCCGAATGTGGGGGTCGCCCAAGGGATTATTCTGTTGTGTGGTTATCAATATTGGCCAGCAATTACCCTGGGGGCGTTTTTTTCCCTAATTACCATTGACAAAATGCCTCTATTTATTGTGGTATTGTCTAGTTTAGGTGTGACATTACAAGCCTGTTTAGTTAGTAAATTACTCCATCGCATTGACTTTTCTCCCCAACTCAAACACCTCAAAGATGTCCTGGGACTAATTATTTTAGCGGGGACAATTGCTACCCTGATTAATCCTACTCTTACCCTTCTCATAGCTTGTTTGAGTGGTTGGCTACCTTGGGAAGATTTTGCCCAAATTTGGATTGCTGGATGGCTAGGAAGTGCTACCGGGGTATTAGTTATCACCCCGGTATTATTAACCTGGGGTAGCGAATTTCAACGGTATTACTATCGCTGTCAAACTCCTACTTCCCCGGTCTGGTCTTTTCTCAACGCCTTATCCCAAAGTTTATCCCTGGGTACAACTAGGTTGCGCCTAACTGAACGTCCTCCCCAGGAGTTTTTGTGGCGTCAGTTGGAGGTTTCGCTTTGGTTGTTACTGTTATTGGGCTTAAATTGGTTTGTATTTTGTTCTCGAACTCGCTCGGCATTTATCGGTTTCCCCCTGGAATATCTGCCCTTTCCGTTTTTTGTTTGGGCTTCCCTACGATTTGGTCAACGGGGAACGGCCATTGGTCATTTAATCACGGCCAGTTTTGCGGTTTGGGGAGTAGTACGGGGGAGTGGGCCTTTTATTAATCGGGGTACGGATACCCCTCAAATTTTTTCTCTACAAGCCTTTATCCTGATTATGGCAATTACGGGTTTAGTTTTAGCCGCCACGGTGACAGAACGTCAACAAGCGGAAACTCGCCTGAGAAACAGTGAAACCAGTTTAGCAAATGCTCAACGGATTGCTAAGTTGGGTCATTGGGATCTGAAAATTAGCACATATCAATTATTTTGGTCGGATGAACTCTATCGGATTTTAGACACAACGGCTCAGTATGTCAAACCGAGTTTTCCCCAATTTTTGGAATTTGTTCACCCAGAAGACCGGAGTTATGTCCAAAATTACCTTGATCAAGCCTTATTTCAACAAAAACCCTATTGTATTGATTATCGTTTGAAATTAGCCTCGGGTCAGGAACGGATTGTTTTTGAACAGGCGGTAATTACTTCTAGTCATATTACTAGCACAATTCAAGATATTACCGACCGGAAAAAGGCAGAAATTGCTTTAAGAGCTAGTGAAGAAAGATTTTCAAAAACCTTTAGTGCTAGTCCGATTGGGATTAGTATTATGACTCTGGTAGATGAACTATTTTTAGATGTCAATGATAGTTTTTTACGTCAAATTGGTTGGGAGCGAGAGCAGGTGCTAAATCACACCCCGGAACAACTGGATATGTGGGTTAATTCTCAACAACATCTGCAACTTAAAAAACAATTACAACATCAAAATCAGATTGGCAATGTTGAGTTAAAAACTCGCCAAAAATCAGGAATAATTAGAAATTGGTTAGTTTCTATTGAATTAATTGATTTAGGTGGAGTTCCCTGTTTATTGATGATGGCTAATGATATTACCGAGCGTCAACAGGCGGAAGAATTAAAGATGGCTAAGGAAGCCGCCGAAACCGCTAACCATGCTAAAAGTTTATTCTTAGCAAATATGAGCCATGAACTTAGGACTCCCCTGAATGCAATTTTAGGTTATAGTGAATTATTAATCGAAGATGCCCAAGAGTTACATCAAGATGAATTGGTCGGAGATTTAAAAAATATTTATGTAGCCGGGCAACATTTATTAACTTTGATTAGTGAAATTTTGGATTTTTCTAAAATTGAAGCGGGTCGGATGAATTTCCATTTAGAAACCTTTAAAGTTGCCACCTTACTTTGGGAAGTGGAAACCACTGTTACTCCTGCTGCGGATAAGAATTCTAATCAGTTTATCCTAGATGTGGCAGAGAGTGTGGATTTTATGCACACGGACTTAACTAAAGTTCGTCAATGTTTATTAAATCTCCTGAGTAATGCCTGCAAATTTACAGAAAATGGTCAAGTGACCCTAAAGGTTTGGCAAGAAGGAGGAGACGGGGTTAATCAGAATGTTGATTTGATGCTAGAGTCGGAATTTATAACTGCAAATGAAGAACTGATTAACGGTGCTTGTTGTCTCCCTAATGTTTCCAAAAGCTGTTCAACGGTGATTATTTTTCAAATTATAGATACTGGAATTGGCATGAGTCCTAAACAGTTAGCAACGGTTTTTAATCCCTTTACTCAAGCAGATGAAAGCACAACTCGCCGTTATGGAGGTACGGGTTTAGGATTAACTATTACTCAAAAATTATGCCAAATGATGGGAGGAGATTTATCAGTTACCAGTGAATTGGGAAAAGGTTCGACCTTCACGATGAAACTTCCTAAAATCCTGCGTTGTTTACCAGAATCTTCGTTGGAGGATATTTCGTCTAACTGAGATATTTAATCAATCCCTGCTTAAATAATAACTAAGCAAAAAAAAGGGGTCTGAAGACAGACCCTTTGTTTCACTCAAAGGATGAACACTGAAAGAATATGGTTTTGATTACAAAGACAAAAAGAATCCCGATGCAAAATATGATAGAAGTTGGGAAGGGGTACGAAAATGGCTACGGGAGGAAATATTTCCTGAATATATAAAAAATATCAAACCGGAAACAACCATCGAACTTTGGCAAGAGTTATGGACGATCGCCAAAGAAACTACCAATATTTTGATTCAGCAATCTTCCTCGGAAATTAATTTACCCCATCTGGGAATAGNNATATATAAAAAATATCAAAGTCAGAATTTAGTGATGATCCCTTATGAAATTAACGAAAATTCAATTATTCCGATAACGGTTAATACAACAACTCGTCAACAAATCAAATTTCGGTTAACTAATGGGAGATTTACCCTTGATAAATAATGCCAAAATGACTTATTTTGAAAAACAGGATATTCTGCTCTTTCTGTTAATAGCAATAGTTCAGGTAGAAACCCGGTTTCTAGTTTCTGGGAGGGATGATGAAAACCGATCATATTTTTTATCGCATTTTCAAAGACTTACCGCAAACGTTCTTTGAGTTGTGGGGAGAATCACCGGAATTGGTGAATGATTACCGTTTTGATTCAGTCGAATTAAAACAGACTGCCTTTAGAATTGATGGGGTATTTTTACCCGAAAACCTGGAAAACCCGATTTATTTTACCGAGGTACAATTTCAAAAAGACCCCAAAATTTATCTGCGTTTATTCTCGGAGATTTTTATCTATCTCCGAGATAATGATCCGGCTTTAAGATGGCGTGCTATGATTATTTTCAGGAGTCGTAGCATTGAACCCACAGCTAGACAACGAGAGTCTGTTCAACCCTTTTTAGATTCTCCTCTGGTCAAGTGCATCTATTTGAATGAAATAGAAGTCAGTGAAACCACTCC
>DMPJ01000488.1 GCA_003456035.1 Planktothrix sp. UBA8402 | reverse complement strand
CAACATGGATGAATTTGCCATGGGGAGTTCGACGGAAAACTCCGCCTATCAGGTAACAGCAAATCCTTGGGATTTAGAACGGGTTCCGGGGGGCTCATCGGGGGGTTCGGCTGCGGCCGTTGCAGCCAGAGAAGTGGTGGTTTCCCTGGGTTCAGATACGGGGGGTTCCATTCGTCAACCCGCTTCCTTCTGTGGCGTCTTGGGACTCAAACCGACCTATGGCTTAGTTTCTCGCTATGGGTTAGTCGCCTATGCTTCCTCTTTGGATCAAATTGGGCCCTTTGGACGCTCTGTTGAGGATGTGGCTATTTTATTACAAGCGATCGCTGGTCACGATCCCAAAGATGCCACCAGTTTAAACCTTCCCATTCCCGATTATGTTTCCGGGCTATTACCTTCATTAAGAGCAAAAAGTGGGATTAAAATTGGGGTNNTGGGGTAATTAAAGAAACTTTTGGGGAAGGATTAGATCCAATTGTTGAACAAACTGTAACCAAAGCAATTAGTATTTTACAGGAATTAGGAGCAGAAATTCAGATAGTTTCTTGTCCTCGATTTCGCTATGGTTTACCGACTTATTATGTAATTGCACCTTCGGAAGCCTCGGCTAATTTAGCTCGTTATGATGGAGTTAAATATGGTTTCCGTTATCCCGATGCTGATAATTTAATTGAAATGTATCAGAAAACCCGGGCGCAAGGGTTTGGGGCGGAAGTCAAACGTCGGATTATGATGGGAACCTATGTGTTATCGGCGGGATATTATGACGCCTATTATTTGAAAGCGCAAAAAGTCAGAACTTTAATTAAGGAAGATTTTGATCGGGCGTTTAGTCAAGTGGAAATTTTAGTTTGTCCGACCGCACCTTCAACGGCTTTTAAAGCTGGGGAAAAAACGGCTGATCCGTTAAGTATGTATTTATCGGATTTAATGACTATTCCAGTCAATTTAGCGGGTTTACCGGGAATTAGTGTTCCCTGTGGATTTGATGATCAAGGATTACCAATTGGGATGCAATTAATTGGGAAACCGTTAGGAGAATCTCGGTTATTAGAAGTTGCCCATGCTTATGAAAAAGCAACGGATTGGCACAATTATAAACCTCAAGGAATCTAATCTGTAAATATTAGGGTGGGCTTTGCTCACCTTAGTTTTAATCCTTCTCTAATTTTTTAACCGTTATGTCCTATAAAGTTAATGTTTCCATAGAAAAAACGGATTCAGGATATTTAGCCTATTGTCCTGAACTCTCTGAACAAACCTTCCAAGGAGATTCACTGGATTTAATTTTTTCTGAGTTAAAAACTGTTATTCAAGCCGATTATCAACATCTAGTTGCTTCTGAAACTAAAAGAAAACCCATTTGGGAAATTGCCCAAGATTTAACTCAAGATATTACTGAGGATGAACTTCAACTTCTTCCTGTTGATGGGGCAGAACAGCATAATCATTATATCTATGGAACTCCCAAAGAAAATCTATGAGGGTAATATTTGCAGATACCTTTTACTGGATTGCTTTAATTAATCCTCAAGATCAGTGGTATCCCAAAGTGATAAAAGTTAGTCAGTTTCTGAGAACGATAAAACTGGTAACAACGGATGAAGTTTTAACTGAACTCCTAACTTTTTATGCTAACTCAGGAATTAAACAACGACAACGAACAGTTAATTTTGTCAAAAATATTATAAATGATCCAGATATTCAAGTGATAGAGCAAACCCATCAATCTTTTTTATCAGGTTTTTCTTTGTATGAACAACGGATGGATAAAGGCTATAGTTTAACGGACTGTATTTCAATGCAAACTATGCAAAACTTAGAGATTCAAGAAATATTAACCCATGACAAACATTTTACTCAAGAAGGTTTTACAATCTTATTACAATAATTAAGAATTATTGATTTCCAAACTGTAAGGTGGGCTTTGCCCACCTTATTTTTAATCCCAGATTTCAATCAAAGGGAGCGAGGGCGATCGCACTACTAATCCGACTGCATAGTGCTATATGTAATATTACATTTTGTCGTGCAGAATGTGGGTCTGAATGTTCACCCCTGATAGCTTCAAACATCGAATCACACTCCGGTGAAACTAAAACCGCTAAGTGAACTGAAAATAACCTGAACTTAAATTTAATTTTTGTGTGGAACCCTGTACTAAGGCAATTAATTTATCTCCTCCAGTTAAACCCTGAATTCCATCATCTAGTAAGACTTGATATCCAGTAGCCACTTTAGAAAGTAAGTAGTTGGAACTAGAACCCGGAAGAATAATTGAGTCTTCAACTGGGTTAAAGTCTTGGATCAAGGCATAATCTTGATCTGCTAAGCCATTAAGATTGTTTATATCCCAAAATGCGGTAGATACAGCAACATCAAGTTCTGGTCAAAAAGATTGGCCTAAACTACGAAAGTGGCGGGGGAACTCCGTCACTCAAAAAAGCTCTTGAACAAAGAGAAAAAGAAGCCTGCGGTCTAACTGTACCCAGTTGACCGCCAGGTTCGTTCACTAGAAACACTGGTATCTTTACAACGGTAAAGTTTAATTTAACCACAAAGACACAAAGAAGTTGTAAACACGCGCTTATGCCCATTGCTATAAGCTGTTAAGCCTTTAAACTGTATGATTTAGCGGATAATTTAGTCTTTAAACTGTATAATTTAGCAAATAATTTAGTCTTTAAACTGTATAATTTAGCAAATAATTTAACCTTTGAATTGGATAATTTAGCGGATAATTTAGCTTTTGAATTGGATAATTTAGCAAATAATTTAACCTTTAAATTGGATAATTTAGCA
>DMPJ01000410.1 GCA_003456035.1 Planktothrix sp. UBA8402 | reverse complement strand
GCTTGAAGGGAGCCAACCCCCCTGGAACGGGGGGCTTGAAGGGAGGGAGGCGGTATAGCCATTTTGAATAGGTAAAATGTCCTGTTCTCTAATTGTTGTTAATCCTTGAATCCGACGACTTTCTCGATAATAGGGATGGAGGGCAAAAGCCGATAAAATATCAGGATTAGTATTAAAATTAGGTCGATTTTCAATCGGAAAAATTCCCGTTGCTAATCCATATCTTCTTCCTAATTTCGTTTGAATAAACCGGGCAAAACTCAGACTATGGTAAAAACTTTCTTGCCAGAATTGCAAACGCTCAGAGCTTGAACCGATTAACCTATCTAAATTTTGGTCGTAATCATTACCCTGTATTGGCCAGTTAATCATAAACTTATTATCTGGTAATCTACCATAATTTAGGAATGATTCTATATCGTAATTTTTCCAAGCATTGGTAAATAATTCCGGGGTATCAATTGGGGGAATATCAATTTCTGGTGCTATCTGATTTTCTCCAAAATCCTGCATGATAAAAACCCAGGTTGGAGCTTGAACCGGGGTAGTTTTCATTAATGTTGATAGCACAATTGGGGCACTGGGTTCTTGCCATTGGTCTTTGAGTTCCCATCCCCAACGATAGGGAATTTCTGCAAGTTCTAAAAGGTCGCCTAATTCCGTCGCATCTAATATAATTTTAGCATGAATAGTACAGGAATTAAATCTAACTTCTGTAATTTTATTCCCCTGTTTGATTACTTCTAAAGGTTGTTGTTCTGGTATCCATAATAAATTCGGTTCCGCTTTAACCCAATCGGCAAAAATATTCGCCCCAATTTGGGGATGATAAGTAAAGAAACTCACCCAAGCATTATCTAAACCTTGGGGTTGACGGTGATTTAATTCGCGTAGAAATGCTCCCCAAATTCCAGTTTGAAATGCTGCTAATTCATTACCATCAGGTGCAGAAACGCCCCCGGAAGTTAACATTCCTCCTAACATCGACCATTGACTAACTAAAATAGTTTTTGCGCCTCGACGGGCGGCTTGAATGGCGGCGGCTGTCCCTCCAGTTCCGCCTCCAACAACTAAAACATCCGTTTGTAATTGATTCATAACGAGTTTGTTAACAAAAAAAACAATCTAAAAATTATCGGTTAAAATAGAACCTAGTAGTAAGCCCTTCAGGGCTTAATCCGCTAAAAGTAATCACCGACGGCATCTATCTAACTCATGTTTTTTGCATAATCCTTGGGAAGAAGCCCTGAAGGGCTTACTACTTGAATGTGTTCGGGACGAATGCCTAAATCGAATTGTTGACCGTCTTGGGGTTGTAATTTTTCTCTAATTGTGCTCGGACAAGTTAATGATTGATTCGCTATCCAAAATAAACTATTTCCATAAGTAATTGGTAAAATATTCATTGGAGGATTGCCTAAAAATGTGGCAACCATGCGATTTTTAGGGCGAGAATAAACGGTTTGGGGATCACCAATTTGTTGAATTTTTCCTTGATGAAGAATTACAATTTTATCGGCTAAGGTCATTGCTTCGACTTGATCATGGGTAACATAAATTGTGGTAATTTTTAAGCGCTGATGCAGTTGTTTGAGTTCCGCACGGGTATCATCTCGCAGTTGAGCATCTAAATTAGATAGGGGTTCATCTAATAGAAATACTTTCGGTTCTCGGGCGATCGCTCGTCCTAATGCTACCCGTTGTTGTTGTCCTCCTGATAGTTGTTTGGGTTTACGATTTAATAAATGTTCAATGGATAAAGATCGGGCGACTTGTAAAATTATTTCTTGGGTTTTAACGATATCAACTCCCCGCATTTTTAAGCCAAAGGCTAAATTTTCAGCGACGCTAAGATGGGGATATAGGGCATAATTTTGAAACACCATTGCCACATCCCGTTTACGCGCTGGAATATCATTGACTAACAGGTTGTCAATATAAACATTGCCACTGGTTAGGGTTTCTAACCCGGCAATTGTTCTTAAAACCGTTGATTTTCCACAACCAGATGGCCCGACAAATACCCAGAATTCTCCGTCGGGAATTTCTAAATTAATATCTTCAATTGCGATCGCGGTCTGATAGCGTCGAGTGATATTTTCTAAACGAACATTTGCCATTAGTAATCCATTAAAATAGAATAAATTTTCCGGGTTAATGATTCTGTTTAACTAACTGTTCTAGTTCAGAAACAACCCGATCTAATTCTTCAACTAAAGGAGTTGAATCGACTTGATGAAACGCATCTACTAAGGATCGATAATACCATAAAGTTCCGGCTTTTTTACCTGTAAATCGTTGCCATAAATTATCCCCAATTTGACGATAATCTTTTAAAATTGATTGAGCATTATAGAGTTTATCTGCCGATGAAACTAAGCGTACCGATGGCGAAGCGAGGGGAATATGGGCAATATAATCTTGTTTTCGTTGTCGCCAAGGCGGTTTAGGAGTAATATCGGTATCGGTACAACCTTCGACAATTGTGGCAACGTTTTCCCCAAAACGCTGTTGAATTTCGGCTCGAATTCTAGCACCGCCCTGATCTTCTATGGCATCATGTAGAAGGGCTGCGATCGCTTCTTCTTCGTTAGCACCATATTCTAAGGCAATACTGGCAACTCCCAATAGATGGGCAATATAGGGAACTCCCGAACCCTTGCGAATTTGCTTGGCGTGGAGTTCGGTGGCGTAAACTAAGGCGGCGGTAAATTTGGCAGAAAGCATAATTGAGAATTGTGTTGTTAATCTTAAAATATATCAAATTGATCCATTTAATGCTTTAATGTTAAAGGCTTAAACTATTAAAGATTTAATCAGAAATGGATCGATTTCGTGTAGAAGTTATTGCTAAAACGGCATTTCCTCAGCAAGTAATTTATACTGCCATGCACCAAGATTATACGGATATTTTTGTGGCAGAGGAACGGGAATCTTGGCCGTCGGAAGAAAAATCTGGGGAAGTAATTGTTAAGCGTCTATTAGCAGGAGAAAGGGGACATTACGGCCCCTTAGAACACTGTCAAATTGTCTTGGGTTGTGGTTATTTTCCCCATAGTGTTATGCAGCAAGCTAGAACTCACAGGGTCGGCATCAGTTTTGACGTTCAGTGTCTTTCATCAGATGTTGTTATTACTTTTGTTAATATTGACGGTGAAAGTTCTAAAAAATTAAAAAAGACGATTGGTGAACTTTATGATCTCTGGCATCATGGAGAGCAAGCAATTCGAGAACGTAAGATCAAGGGTAGAAATGATGAACCCCCAGGTTTCTATCGACGGGATTGTAAAAACCGGATTAAAAAAATGCGGGTTCGTAGCTTAAATGAAGAGAATAATACCTTTACTTATAATCATATTGAGGATATCGTTTTTAATGGGTTTAATCCCGTTTATCAAGTCACCCTTGCCGATGGCAAACAGTTGAAATGTACTCAAAACCATAAAATTTTAACCCCTTATGGTTGGCGGATTTTAGCTCAACTTGGGGTGGGTTCTGAGGTGCTTGTTAATGGTCAACCGTTAAAAAATGCAGATCATATTTTAGAAGTTTCCCAGCATCCAGAACTAGCTTTTGATCAAACTAACTTAGAAGTTCTGTGTTCGCCTTGTCATACCAGACATCATAAACAGGATCGGAAAAATCCGTTATGCGCTCATCCTGTTAAAATTGTTTCAATTGAATATATTGGAATAGAGCCAACTTATGATTTAGTCATGGCTGCTCCTCATCATAACTTTGTTGCTAATGGGGTGGTTGTTCACAACTCTTACCGTTATACTTCGGGGAAAGTATTAGCAATAGCTGAGGGTAAAGGTAATATTGAAGATGCGTTTTATTTAAGACCTGTGGGAAATTATAGCGATCGCCAAGGGAAAAAATATTACTATTCTCCCGAACAACGTCAACAGGATTTAAACTGGTGTTTAGAAGCGGCAAAACGCTATAAAATTGATCTTGATAATGGAATGTCCGAAGAACACGCCCGGGGAAAAGTTCCCTTTGATTATCGTCAACATTTTGTGGTCAGTTTTACTTTAAGGGCATTATTACATTTTCTGGATTTACGGTTT
>DMPJ01000177.1 GCA_003456035.1 Planktothrix sp. UBA8402 | reverse complement strand
GTTAACCGTCAACCGTCAACTGTCAACCGTCAACCAATTCGGAGTTTCATGTTAGAAATTACGTCCTCAACGAACACCCAGATGGAAACCATAGTATCTTCCGCCCCCAGTGGTAACGGAAAACCCCCCCAGTCTCAGGGATTTGTCCAACGGCATCTAGGCCCCAATAGCGTTGAGATTCAACAAATGTTAGAATTGTTGGGGGTTTCTAGTTTAGAAACTTTAATTGATCAAACAATTCCCTCAACAATTCGCCTCAATCATAGCTTAAAATTACCAGAAGCTCAAAGTGAATATGCGGCTTTAAATCAATTAAAAGCGATCGCATCTCAAAATAAAGTTTATCGTTCTTTTATTGGCATGGGATATTCTGATTGTATCACACCCGGAGTGATTCAAAGAAATATCCTAGAAAATCCCGGTTGGTATACGGCTTATACCCCCTATCAAGCCGAAATTGCCCAAGGTCGTTTAGAAGCATTATTAAACTTTCAAACCCTAATTATCGACTTAACAGGATTAGAAATAGCCAACGCTTCCCTACTCGATGAAGCCACAGCCGCCGCCGAAGCCATGAGTCTGAGTTATGCGGTTTCTAAAACCAAAGCTCAGGGCTTTTTTGTCTCCCAAGATTGTCACCCTCAAACCATTGATGTGGTTAAAACCCGGGCAGCTACCTTGGGAATTGAGGTAATAATTGCCGATCATCATACCTTTGATTTTAGCACATCTATCTTTGGATGTCTACTGCAATATCCTACTACTGATGGCACAATTTATGACTATCGCAACTTCATAGAAACCGCCCACCAACATCAATCTTTAGTCACATTAGCGGCGGATATTTTAAGTTTAACCCTATTAACACCTCCAGGGGAATTAGGAGCAGATATTGCTGTCGGAAGTACCCAACAGTTGGGGGTTCCCATGGGTTATGGTGGCCCCCATGCAGCCTATTTTGCCACCAAAGAAACCTATAAACGCAACGTACCTGGTCGGATGGTTGGTGTTTCTAAAGATGCCCAAGGAAACCCGGCGTTACGGTTAGCATTACAAACCCGTGAGCAACATATTCGCCGGGATAAAGCTACCAGTAATATTTGTACCGCCCAGGTATTATTAGCGGTAATTGCTAGTTTATATGCGGTGTATCATGGGCCGTCTGGACTTGAAGAAATCGCCCAAACCATTCATCAGTTAACCCTAACCTTAGCAGAAGGATTAAAACGGTTAGGCTATGCCATGGGAACGGAACCCTTTTTTGATACAATTAAAGTTAAATTAGGGAAAAAATCCTTAACGGAAATTTTGTTAGCATCCCAAGCTAAAGAAATTAATCTCCGAGTCATTAATGCTCAAACCGTTGGTATTAGTTTAGATGAAACCACCACAATTCAAGATGTGATTGATTTATGGGAAATCTTTGCTGAATCCGAATTAACGTTTACCGTTGAAGATGTCTTAAACCCTTCAGAAAACCTTACCCTATTTACCAGAAAATCAGCCTATTTAACCCATCCAGTTTTCAACAGTTACCATTCAGAAACCGAACTTCTGCGCTATATTCATCGCTTAGAAACCAAGGATTTATCATTAAATACTTCCATGATTCCTTTAGGTTCCTGTACAATGAAATTGAACGCCACGGCGGAAATGATTCCGGTAACTTGGCCGGAATTTGGAAAACTCCATCCTTTCGCCCCAAAAGAGCAAACTAAAGGCTATCAAATTCTGTTTGAACAATTAGAAAATTGGTTAGCAGAAATAACAGGATTTGCCGGAATTTCTTTACAACCAAATGCGGGTTCCCAAGGGGAATATGCCGGATTATTGGTAATTCGCCACTACCACGAAAGTCGGGGAGAAATTAACCGAAATATCTGTTTAATTCCCGAATCTGCTCACGGAACAAACCCCGCCAGTGCTGTGATGTGCGGGTTTAAAGTAGTTCCTGTTGCCTGTGATGATCAAGGTAATATTAATATTAATGACTTGCAAGCAAAAGCCGAAAAACATCAAGATAATTTAGCCGCATTAATGATCACATATCCTTCAACTCACGGTGTCTTTGAAACCGGAATTGAAGACATTTGTAATATCATTCACAGCAATGGTGGACAGGTTTATATGGATGGGGCAAATATGAACGCCCAAGTCGGGTTATGTCGTCCCGGGGATTTTGGCGCCGACGTCTGCCACCTCAACCTGCATAAAACCTTCTGTATTCCTCACGGGGGCGGTGGGCCAGGAGTGGGGCCGATTGGGGTAGCTTCTCATTTAATTCCCTTTCTTCCTGGTCATACGGTGGTAGAAATCAAAGCAAATCAAACCGGGGCTGTTTCCGCCGCTCCTTGGGGGAGTGCCAGTATCCTGGTAATTTCTTGGATGTATATTGCCATGATGGGGGCAAAAGGATTAACAGAAGCGACAAAAGTGGCAATTTTAAATGCGAATTATATTGCCCATCGTTTAAATAATTATTACCCAATTTTGTACAAAGGAAATCAGGGATTTGTTGCCCATGAATGTATTTTAGATTTGCGTGGAGTTAAGAAATCTGCGGGCATTGAAGTTGATGATATTGCCAAACGATTAATGGACTATGGATTTCACGCGCCCACGGTTTCTTGGCCCGTAGCTGGAACCATGATGGTAGAACCGACTGAGAGCGAATCTAAACCGGAATTAGATCGGTTTTGTGATGCCATGATTGCCATTTATCAGGAGATTTCCCAGATAGAATCGGGGGTAATGGATGCCACTAATAATATGTTGAAAAATGCGCCTCATACCGCCATATCCCTGCTTTGTGGCGAATGGAATCATCCCTATTCCCGGGAACAAGCCGCCTATCCCGCCCCCTGGACAAAAGAACATAAATTCTGGCCGTCTGTAGGACGTATTGATAACGTTTTTGGCGATCGCAATTTTGTCTGTTCCTGCTTACCAATGGATGCCTATAAATAAATAGTAGTTTTCATTGTAGGGTGCGTAAGCTCCGCGCACGCACCAATAACCAACGGCGTCTAAACGGTTAGTAGGGTGTGTAAGCTCCGCGCACGCACCAACAACCAACGG
>DMPJ01000518.1 GCA_003456035.1 Planktothrix sp. UBA8402 | reverse complement strand
TTCAGGAGTTAAGGATATGTTCATAATAATTCAGGGGATTACATCTTAGGGTTTACAATGGAAAATGAAACAGCCCCACTCTAATAAATCTAACATGAAATCCGATCTTTTTTCCATCTTAACTCCCGGATTAATTGTCTCCTGTCAAGCGCCAATTGATTCTCCCCTACATGATCCGATTGTAATTGCAGCGATGGCTAAAGCCGCCGTTAACCAGGGAGCATTAGGGGTGAGAATAGATACTCCAGACCATGTTGAAGCCGTGCGTAAACGGGTTTCTCAACCAATTATTGGGCTATGGAAACAACAAATTCCGGGGTTTGATGTGTATATTACGCCTCGATTTGAAGATGCTGTGGCGATCGCTAACTCCGGGGCTGATATAATTGCGATTGATGCTACTCTGCGAGAACGTCCCCAAGGAGAAACCGTCAGGAATTTAATTGCTAAAATCCATCAGGAATTAGGCAAATTTGTGATGGCGGATGTGGATACTTTAGAAGCAGCTATAGAAGCGGTAGAAGCGGGTGCAGACTGTGTAGGAACAACATTATATGGTTACACAAAAGCCACCCAAAATCAATCTCCTCCCGGGTTTGATTTATTATCCCAAATGGTTAAACAATTGCCCATTCCTGTAATTTGTGAAGGGGGAATTTCTTCGCCAAAAATGGCTAGAAAAGCCTTAGATTTAGGTGCTCATGCTGTTGTTGTCGGCACTGCTATTACAGGAATTGATCTATTAGTTCGAGCCTATCAATTAGAATTATCTAAAAATCTTTGATCTAATTTGGCTAATAATGCACCCAGGGTTTCAGCGACAATACTAACTAACCGATAAAATGCGATCGCACCTAATAAAATAGCCGGGGCAAATTGGTTACTCAGTAATGCTAAAGCAGTGGCTTCAAAAACCCCTAATCCTCCGGGAGCACCAGGAATCAATAAACCCAATAACCAAGCAAAACTATAGGCTCCTAATAACACAGGAATTTGCTCAAAGTTTAGGGGAGTTAATGCTAGTAGAATTAACATAAAACCCGACCATCTTAATAGAATGAACCCAACTCCTCCTAATAGGGGTTTGACGGGATAATAGTCTAATTGACAGGAGGCTTCTTTGGGAATATCAGATAGTTCTTTTTTGAATTTTGATGTTTCTAAATATCTAAGAATTGGGTTTAGAATTCGAGGATGAATGCCAATTCCTAAAGCAATTAAACCGATAATCTGTATGATAAAATAGGGGCTATGATAGCTGATTAAAGCCACGCCTAATGCTGCGCCTGCCATCATTAATGGTTCGAGTAATACACTCAAAGCGGCGGCTTCCAGGGCAATTCCAGAGTCTTTCAGTGCCACAATTCGCCCATAGAAATGCCAAATATTACCCGGCAAATATTTAGCAATATTAGTAATTAAATAAAGTCGTAATCCCCAACGGGGTCTAATAGGTTGCTTAAACTCTTTGACAATAATTAACCAGACAAAGGCTGACCAAACGTGGGCAGAAAGGGTAACAATAAGAGCCAAACCGAGATATGTCCATCCCGTTGAAGTAATATCAATTTCAGAAATTTCTTGCCAATGCTTTCTAAAATTTGCAGCCAAGAAAAATAATGTGCCTCCTAGAATCATCCATCGTAAGTAAGGTTTAACGAAGCCTAGGATAACTTTAACCAATTTAAGTAAACCTCCTAATAATTGAGGTTTTGGCTCGGATTTCGGCGGCTGAATTTTAATTTTTGTGGGTTGCATTTTGAAGTTATAATTAATAGGATTAAGAAGCAGTTTGATAACTGGAAATTATTCGTCCTGCCCCCCGCAAATGCTTAAAGTAATACTGAGTACAGACATCTCCTTCGGGTGATAATACATCAATTTTAATGCCATTGCGACCGTGTTGAATTCCTGAACTATGGATATATTGTTGGTCTCCGAGATATAATCCGACGTGAGTGGCTTTTTCAACTGTTCCAAAAAATATTAAATCCCCAGGAAGAAGACAAGAAAAATCTAATTTTTCTCGATTAAAAGCCATTGGTTTTGTAAATGCTTCCTGTTGATAGGCGTCTCTAGGAATCCAAATTCCCACCGCAGCAAATGCAGCCTGCATTAAACCCGAACAATCATAATTAGGGCCAACTGTCCCGCCCCAAAGATAGTAATTAGGGGTTGCCATTGCCAATTGAGTAAACTGAATAATCTGGGGAATTGCGGCTTGAATTTGAGCCTCTGACCAAATCGGAGCGAGATAGGGTTGAGTGGCAATCTCTAAATTATTTTGATCCGGATCGAGTAACCAAGCGGTATAATTATCTTCACATAATTGTACTAAAATATTAGGCGAATTATTAGTCTGATTTTTTGGTTGGGGAAGTAGACGTAAATGACGATATGCAGCAGCCTGTGTTCCTAAAGTTTTGCAATCGGCTCCATCATAGAGATCTAAATTCTCTCTACAGCAATACTCAATCGTATCTGATAAGGGTTTGGCAATCATAATTAAGTTAATTGATGTTAACGGTTGAGGATTGACTTTTGACTCTTAGCCAAAACCAGCAAACCTGACACCTGACACTGACACCTGAAATGACTTTTTTCCATTCCGATGAACAATTAGAAACCCTAGGCATTGGCATTATAGATGCAACTCGCATACAATTTCCAGGTTTAGCCGCAAATCAAGTGGCCATGACTTGGTTAGTTTATGACCCGCCCATTTCGGTCAATACCGGGGGTGCATTAACCCCGGAGGAATTTTGGAAATATCCCGTGCGGGGATTTAACTATCGGGGGATTGAACCAATTTATCCTGCTAGTATAGTGAAATTATTTTATTTACTGGCTGTTTTTGAGTGGAAAGAGAAGGGGATGTTACGGACAACTCCGGAATTAGAAAGAGCTACTAGAGATATGATGATTGATTCTAGTAACGATGCTACCAGTTTAGTGGTTGATGTATTAACCGGAACTACCAGTGGGCCAGAATTATCCACAGGGCCGTTTGAAACCTGGAAAAGTCAGCGCAATTTAGTTAATCGTTATTTACAAACCCTTAACTGGCCGGAATTTGAATCAATTAATGTTAATCAAAAAACTTGGGGTGATGGAGCTTATGGTCGAGAACGAATTTTTTTAGGGGAATTAATGGAAAATCGCAATATGTTAACCACAAATGCCACCGCGAGATTATTGCATAGTATTATTGGTGGGGTGGCGGTTTCTGCTGTTGCTTCGGGTCAGATGATGAAATTAATTCAACGCAGTCTTGACCCTAAAGATTTAGCCGAAAATCCAGAGAATCAAGTCGCAGGTTTTCTAGGAGGTGGATTACCTAAAACGGCAAAACTATGGTCAAAAGCCGGACATACTAGCCAAGTTCGCCATGATGCGGCTTATATTGAACTTGATTCGACTCAATCTTATTTATTAGTAGTATTTACAGAAGGAAAAGCCCAAAGTAAAAATGAGGAAATTTTACCTTTTATTTCTCAAAAAGTTGTGGAAGCGATGAAAATACTTTGATTTGATCTGACATTTCCCGTAGGTAGAAATAAAGCCCTCGGCGATTGAAAT
>DMPJ01000104.1:2299-5105 GCA_003456035.1 Planktothrix sp. UBA8402 | reverse complement strand
ATGGGTTAAACCATTATGAACCGCATGGGCGGCAACGGTGCGACATTGGGCGCCACCAATACCGCCAATGACTCCCGCCAGTAATACCGTCCCATCCACAACTTCCCGCCAGGTTTCGCCACCGTTGTCTTGTAAGGCGGTTAAGGATTTTTGTAATAAAATATCTCGCAGCACTCTGGCTTGTTGTACCGCAGCGATCATGAAGGTTTGCTCGGAATGTCCACTACTGACGGAGGCTTCATACCATTTGGCGATCGCATCTCCAATACCCGCTACTAACAGCCGTTGAGGAGCGGTTTGAATTAGGTTATAGTCCAAAATCAATAAATCAGGACACCGGGCTAAACTGACATCATATAAAAAGGCTCCCTCCGGGGAATAAACGTTAGAGAGGGCTGTCCAAGCGGCGCAGGTCGCCCCAGAAGTAGGAATAGTGACGATGGGGAGATGGCATTGATAGGCGATCAGTTTGGCCGCATCCAGGGCTTTTCCGCCTCCCGTCCCGATAATAAAATCGGCATTATGGCTGCTGACGGCTTGACGTAGGGCGGTTAAGCTAGTTTCGCTACAGTCAGCCCCATAGGATGCTTGAGAATATTGGAGTTGATGACACTCTAAAATGGGTTGTAGAGCTTGAATAGTGAGGGGTAAAGTGCGATCGCCACCAATAATGATCGGACGTTGACCAAAACCTGCGATCGCCTCTCCTGCTTGTGTTAAGGCGTTATTGCCGCGTAAAACTTGGGCTGGGGCAATATTTAAACTCACAACCAAAGTAGATATTAGATTCTGGGTTGAGGAAGTTTGAGGCATGGCAAGTTCAGTCAATGGTGCTAAGGTTTTAATTATAGGGCATTAAGGTCGATGTCAGGTATATATTATTGACTGACTGTTTGAACTATTGTGTTGTATTATCATTACAAGCGGAGGATTCAACCATGAGATTTAAACTCGAAAATTTAGGCTGTTTAAAAGACGTTGATATAGAACTAGGTAAGTTAACGATTATTTGTGGAAAAAACAATACAGGGAAAACCTATATTAATTATGCAGTCTATGGATTCCTGAGTACATGGTATTCTAATATAAATTTTAATTTAGATCATAAAATAGAGACTTTGTTTCAAGAAGGAATAGTAACTATTGATTTATCTTCGCTCGAAGAGAGTTTTATCCAAGCGGTGAATGAATCAGCAGATAACTACTCTAAATCTTTGTATAAAATTTTTAGCGTTAGTCAGGATTTTTTTGAGATTGCAAAATTCAATATTATTTTAAATCCATATCAACCTAACTATTCAAAACCGATATCTTCTGATTTATCTTCTTCAAAACAAAAGCAATTTTTGAAAATCATTAAACCAGAAAACAGTTCTATTCTTGAAATTTCATTACTAATTGAAGATTCTTTAGGTGAGGACAAAAAAAAGTCAACACCACCCCCAGTAATTATTAAAGACGTGATCAACCGTATTTTAGCGAAAGCATTTGCAGGAGATTATTTTGGAGAACCATTTATTATAACATCTGAAAGAACTGGAGTATCGCTATTTTACAAAGACCTTGATAGTAGCAACAACAGCATTTTAGAGCTATTAAGAAAAAAATCTCAATTGGAACCTTTGGATTTTATAAATCTGTTAATCGATAGTGTATCTCGATATTCCAAACCCATTAAAGATGAAATCGATTTTGTCAGAAATTTAGACAATATCCAAAAGAATAAAAGTCCACTTCTGGAAACTCACCCAGAAATTTTAAATATTTTTAAAGAGATTTTAGGTGGGGAATATGAAGTTCAAGATGAAGGTTCTATCTTGTTTTCTTTTGATCAAGATGGAAGTTCAAATCAGGTTCCACTACACGCGAGTTCTTCTAGTGTTAAATCTTTGGTTGATCTAAACTTTTATATCAAGCATCTTGCTAAACCAGGAGATTTACTAATTATAGATGAACCAGAGCTTAATTTGCATCCGGCTAATCAAAGAAAACTCGCCAAGTTGTTTACTCGTTTAATGAAAGCAGGTGTAAAATTATTGATGACAACTCATAGTGATTATTTAATTAAAGAATTTAATAACTTAATTTTATTGAATTATTCGTTTCAAGGTAAAGAAAAATTAATGGAAAAGTATAATTATACAGAAGATGATATTTTAGATAAAAATGATATCAAAGTTTACATCTCAGATCAAAATACTTTAACTCCTGCTACCATAACAGATTTAGGAATCGAAGTTGGAAGTTTTGATCATGAAATTATTGAAATGAATAACTTTTTCAATGAAGCGACTGTTAATTATGATTATTGAATATCTCAGGAGAATTATTAACCCAAATTCTAATATTATAATTAATATAACTCCCTATAATGCACCCAGAAATGGTATTATCACTTTAGAAGAAACCGATCCCAGTGCTAATTTAAAACAAGTTAATTTGATTGGATTTGAGCCAAAATACACCTACGCTTTTAAGTTAGATGTACAAGGACAAAGAATTAGCCAATATTTAAACCCTAGTGAACCTAAAATTAATACCGCTTGTGATGGAATTATTTTTACTATAATTGATGAAATATTTTATGTATTTTTTTGTGAAATGAAATCATCCAGACCCAGCATCCAAGAATGTATAGTTAAGTATAGAAATTCAACCTTATTTATTAAGTATATTTTTAATATTATTCAAGAGTTTTACCCTGTTTCATCAGAATTTAGCTTTGATCAAATTAAATACAAATATATTTTATTTGATATTAAAAAAATGACTCTGAAAACACCGACTAAAAAAAGTAAAGTTAGTC
>DMPJ01000104.1:2135-2276 GCA_003456035.1 Planktothrix sp. UBA8402 | reverse complement strand
TGAGCTTTTCAATATTAGACACTTACAGCTTTAAATTAGAGAGTTGAAACCTACAGGGAAAAAATCAGGTTTATAATTAAGCTTATAAACCTGATTTCTGTGTGATGAGATGTTTTTCTTTTAACTTGTCTCTTAATTTCT
>DMPJ01000104.1:1243-2065 GCA_003456035.1 Planktothrix sp. UBA8402 | reverse complement strand
ACTTCTGTTTCTAACACTTTTTGAGCAATTTCTGTTAATAAGTCTCGGTTATAATTCAAAATAGCTAAGGCTTTTTCGTGAGCATTATTAACAATATCCTTGACTTCATCATCAATAGCTTCTGCGGTTTTTTCACTCATGGGACGGCGAATATTAGCCTCTGAATTGCCTAAAAAATTATTGGCTTTGGCTTTTTCATAAGCTAAGGGCCCCAAGGCTTTACTCATACCATAATTAAGTACCATTCTTTCGGCTAATTCCGTTGCCCGTTGTAGGTCATCGGAGGCGCCATTGGTAACATTTCCAAAGACTAATTCTTCAGCAGACCTTCCCCCTAATAGCATGGCAATTTGTTCCCGAAATTCAATTTCATCCATTAAAAAACGGTCTTCCGTTGGCATTCTTAAAGTATATCCTAAAGCTGACATTCCTCGTGGCACAATCGAAATTTTAGTCACCTTTCCACCGCCGGGCATTAACGCCCCGACAATGGCATGACCGACTTCATGATAGGCGNNGACAATTTTCTTCTCTTTTTCGTTTAACACTCGACTGCGTTTTTCTAACCCGGCAACCACCCTTTCAATGGCTTCATAAAAATCTTCTTGTTTAACTAATTTACGTTGATTTCTAGCTGCTAATAGGGCAGCTTCATTAACTAAATTAGCTAATTCTGCCCCGCCAAAACCAGGAGTTCTGGTCGCAACTGTGTGTAAATCAACATCCGTTTCTAATTTAACTTTTTTAGCATAAATTTCTAATACGGCTTTGCGTCCGGCTAAATCGGGTCTATCGACTAATACCTGTCTATCAAAGCGTCCA
>DMPJ01000104.1:0-1209 GCA_003456035.1 Planktothrix sp. UBA8402 | reverse complement strand
ATCCATTTCAGTTAATAATTGATTCAGGGTTTGTTCTCGTTCATCATTACTGCCACTTTGGAAACTTCCACTACTTCTGGATTTACCAATAGCATCTAATTCATCAATGAAAATAATACAGGGAGCTTTCTTTTTCGCCTGTTCAAATAAATCGCGCACCCGGGCGGCTCCAGTTCCAACAAATAGCTCAATAAACTCCGAACCAGATATACTAAAAAAGGGAACTCCCGCTTCTCCAGCGACCGCTTTTCCTAATAGGGTTTTTCCCGTTCCTGGGGGGCCAACTAATAGCACGCCTTTAGGAATTTTTGCCCCAATTTCGGTAAATCTTTGGGGACTTTTTAGGAAATCAACAATTTCTGCTAATTCGATTTTGGCTTCGTCTACTCCAGCGACATCGGCAAAGGTAATATTATCGGTTTCACCTTTAACAAAAACTTTGGCTTTACTTTTATTAATTGATAATGCCCCTTGGGGATCTCGTTTCATAAAATATTGAAACGCCACTACTAAAATTAAAGGCGGAATTACCCAATTTAAGACAACATTAACCCAACTTTGTTTAGGAGGAGGAGATGCTTCAAATGCAACGCCTTTAGCTTCTAAGCGTTTGGGAAGTTCTAAATCAAAAATTGGGGTTGTGGATAAGGTCAGTTCCGGTTGTTCCTTTTCGGCTTTAATTCGGAAAAGAATTTCGTTTTCTCCGACTAAAACTTCTGAAACTTTACCCGCTTTTACTTGTTGAATAAAAAAACTATAGCGAACTTTAGGAAACCGAGGGCGAGTCAGTTGAGGAAATAACCAATTTCCGATTAATATGACTCCGGCTGAGATTAATATAATTTGGGTAATTTTTTGAGAACTGGGTAATTTAGGTCTTTTCTTAATACTCATAAAATTTTGTTCTGGTTTACTCTCGTTTTCTCGTTTCTAGGTAGAACCTAAAAATGCCATTATGGTAAATTTTCTACCGCATAAATAAGGTTTTAGGTGTTAAGTTATTCAGCATCTAAATTAGCTATTTTAAATCCTGAAACTGTTGTAGTGTGAGCGTCCTCGCTCACTAGGATATAAAGTTTAAATGCCTAACAGCTTAACTTTTGAATGTTAACTATTAACTTTTGAATGTTAACTGTTGAATCTTAGCGAGCGAGGACGCTCGCACTGCTCGCTCCCCTACCTTGTTAACTTTTGAATGTTAACTGTTGA
>DMPJ01000568.1:3062-3264 GCA_003456035.1 Planktothrix sp. UBA8402 | reverse complement strand
CTTCCCTGCGAGGGAATGGGGAGCAAGAGGTTTCTGGATCTAATCCACTCCCCTCTCCTCGCAGGAGAGGGGCTGGGGGAGAGGCCACACCAGTTTCCACCGAAAATAAAACAGCCCTGGGGGGATCTGCTAACATTAATTTAGGCAGTAATCTCAACACCCAACGCCAAAACCTGCAACAGCAACTTAACGAACTCCTAAC
>DMPJ01000568.1:0-3029 GCA_003456035.1 Planktothrix sp. UBA8402 | reverse complement strand
GTTATTTTAGAATGGCATATTGGGACTCAGAAAGCGTCGGGTTTTCAAACCTTTATTATTAGTCACAATAGCTTGCAAGTTGAGGAATTTACCCCCAGCGAATGGCAAACCCTCGACGCCTGGAAACAAGAATATTTACAGGACTATCGCCAACCCAGTTGGACAGAAAATCTCGCCGGACGTCTGCAAAAGTTAGGGGAAATATTACGCCTTGATGATATTCTCGATAAAATTCCGCCCCAATGCCAAACCCTAATTTTAATTCCCCATCGTTTCCTGCATCTATTCCCCTTACACGCCTTAGAAGCAAAACGAAATAATGACAACTCCAAACAATATTTGCTAGACCTTTTTCCTGAAGGGGTGAGTTATGTTCCCAGTTGTCTACTATTGCAACAATTAAAACAGCGCCAACGTCCGGCGGCGTCGGCAATTTCTCCTTGGTTTGGTATCCAAAACCCCACCCAAGATTTACATTATACCCAAGTCGAAGTTGAACAAATCAAACAACCCTTTGATCCTAATACCTTAATTCTCAAAGGTCAGCAAGCTACCAAAGCCAAGTTATTCCATCCCGAAACTTTAGCAAAACTCGCCCAGAGCGAATATTTGCACTTTTCCTGTCACGGTAGTTTTAATGCTAAAAATCCCCTGTATTCGGCATTAATTTTAGCGCCGGAAATAGCAGGAGAAACACTATTAAACCCGGAAACAAACAATAAAGATCGGTTTGTGATGTTGCGAGATGGCAGAAGGTTTGATACTGTTACCCAAGGATTGACATTAAGAGAAATTTTTGCTATTTTAGAATTACCTTTCTGTCGATTAGTGGGATTATCCGCCTGTGAAACCAGTTTAATTGATGCGAGTCAGATATTAGATGAATATATTGGTTTACCAATGGCGTTTTTATATGCGGGAAGTCTGAGTGTGATTAGTAGTTTGTGGTGTGTCGATGATTTTGCGACGGCGTTTTTAATGATTCGGTTTTATCAGAATTTACCCAAAGAAAATAATTCTAATGTCCTAGCGTTACAAGCGGCGCAAGATTGGTTTAGAAAGGTTTCCCGTGATGACTTTTTAACTTGGTTACGCGACGATCTAAAATTAGATGAAGATTTCGTGGTTAATTGCAAAGTTCGTCTACGTCGAAGTTATCCTAAACATCCCTTTAACCAGCCCCTCTATTGGGCACCTTTCGCTATTATTGGATTATAATATCTCTATGATTGTGATCTAATATTCGTGCGATTGCTTCCCCAACCCCAATTAAATAATCAAACAATCATCAAATTTAGCAAAAAATTTTAAGGGGTTGTGGTATAATATCGGTGCGTGCGCTGCGCTTACACACCCTACGATTAAGGTTTATTAAGGAAAATGGAGGCTATTATGAATGATTCTGAGCAAACTGTTTACGATTTTTTAACCTTCTTAGATAATCCTAATCCTGAGCTATTATCCGATGAAGTTAAAACCGGATTAAAACAACTCCAAAACGAATTCAAAACCCTTCCCAAACAATTGACTATAATCGTTAACGCAATTCTAAACTGGTGTGAACAATACCCAGAAATTGATCGATGTTTCACAAAAACTGATGGGCCAAAATTCCGATGTGATATGATTGAAGAAGGAAAAGAAAAAGAAGTTACCCCACCTGATATTACCTTAGAAGTCGAGCTTGTGACCAATAGAATGATTATTGCAATTGATAAAATTAATCGAGAAAATGAGTCTAGCGATCGCCCTAACGACACCAAAGATAATGACCCCCAAAATTGATTATGTTTACGCTTTAAATCTATATTTATTTGCTTTTAAACTAAAATCTGGTTTAACAGCAGATTTACAAACCGTTGAAAATCAGGCTACGGTTGTTAAAGAGCAGTATCAACCCATATTAGACCAGTTTAAACTTCAATTTCAAGAAGGAGATATTAATCCTCAATTACGGTCTGAAGATTCCTTAAAATCAATCCCAGGAGAAACCATAGATTTATTGGAAACGCAAGGTAAGTATCGAAATTTTTATCTAAAGTGNNCAAAGTCAGGTTTAGAAAAAAACTCCAATCCCCAGAAACCTAAATCCCTATATAGTCTGCTATTATATCCCCAAAAAATATCCGGTACTTATTCTTTATTATTGCATATTTTTCGACCTCAAGATCAAGGATATGATCAAGTTAAGTTAACTGAAATTGATCAATTTCACCCCAAAAGTTTAATCTTAAAAGATCCCAAAATGGATTTTTTAGGACAAACTTTATTAGTAACGGCGTTTTTACCCGAAAATANNTTTAAGAGCGATCGCCGAGCAATTACGGTCTAATTTATTTGGGGATTATTGTGATACTTTTTATCAAGAGGGAAAACTGTTAGGGAGTTATATCGTTGAATATGGAAACCCTACCAGAAATCTGAATCGAATTTTAATTGTATTTTATCTAACCGAAGCTACCCCAGAAAAAATTAAGCCAATTTACTGGAATTTACCCGAATTATTTCTCTATTATCATAAAATAGCCTATACGTTTCAATTTAGTCGTCAAGCTTATCAAGAAGCTGATGAGCTAATTCGCAATAATATTGAAGTAGAATTAAGAAAAATTATGAAACTTGACACACAAGCAGAAACATCTGAATTAGATTTAGAAGGTTTGAAAAAACAACTGATCACCCTCATTAAAATCGCGCCTAAATATACCTTAAAATTAAGAAACCTAGAATATGCTCTGAATACAGTTAATATTAATGTCGGAAATTATCAGCGCATTTTGAAGCGTTTCCAACAAGAAACCGAAGATGATTTAGAATTTTTTGTCCGCTTTTTAAATCGAGAATGTCACACTTTCCCTACCCAAATTCAAGCGGATTTAAACTATTTAAAACCCGCCTCAAATTTATTAGATCAGGCGATATCTAGTATTAGAGGATTAGTTGAAATTGAACAAGCAAAACTAGATCAGATAAAAGCAGACATACTCCGTACTAATGAAGACAATGAAAGAAAACGCGATCAATCTTTA
>DMPJ01000259.1 GCA_003456035.1 Planktothrix sp. UBA8402 | reverse complement strand
CACCAGTACCGACCCCAGTACCAAATCAAGATGACTGTTCTTGTCAACCCTTTCCCCCTTTGGATGTAGAAACCAGTCGTCAACAAAATATCATTCAAAACACCTTAAATGGTACTGAAAATAACGATAATTTGATGGGAACTGACATTAGTGAAGCAATTAATGGGGGGAATGGAGATGATATTTTATTGGGGATGAAAGAGAATGATAATTTAGAAGGAAATATCGGAAATGATACGGTTTTTGGCGGTCAAGGTAAAGATTTTATCAATGGCGGTACAGGTTCAGACTTTCTTTATGGGAACCAAGAATCAGATTTTATCTTTGGAATGGAAGGAGAAGATCAGATTTTTGGGGATAACGGTGATGATTATTTAAGTGGTGGAACTGACAATGATATTTTATTTGGAAATAGCGGTAATGATTTAATATTTGGAGATCAGGGAGATGATACCTTATTTGGTGAAGATGATAATGACTCTTTGAGTGGAGGATTAGGAAACGATATTTTGTTTGGAAATTCCGGTGATGATCAACTTCAGGGAAACTGGGGAAATGATACAATTTATGGAGGAAAAAATGATGATTTCTTCTGTGGAAATGAGGATAATGACTTGTTATTTGGGAATTTAGGAGCCGATATTTTAGAAGGATGTGAAGGTAATGATAGTCTTTATGGAGGTCAAGAAAATGATCAGATTAAGGGTGGAATTGGTAATGATTTTCTGAGTGGAGATATAGGAGAAGATACATTAATTGGAGGAAGTGGAAATGATCAATTTGCGATCGCAATCAACACAGGAAACGATACAATTCTTGATTTTAATATTCAGGAAGATATGATTAATTTAGCGGGGGGATTAATGTTTGAACAATTAATGTTTGTACCAACCAATAACGCTAGTTTAATTCAGTTAGCAAGTAATGGAGAAATATTAGCAACATTAATCGGTGTTAATTCTTCTAACCTAAATATTAGTAACTTTACAATCTGATGTTTTTAGTCGAGTAATTTGTGAAATAACCACAAAGGTACTAAGACACTAAGAAGATCATCAAGGAGGTATTCATGATTTATGGTTGTTGTCGGGGCGACTTCCTGATCAATCTTGAATACTTCCAACAGATCATCTAAAATATAATCAAATCAATTACTATACCCAATATCAATAAATGTTTAATCAAACTAAAACTGAATTAAGACGTTTAATGATTAAACAACGTCGTTCAATTACAAGCGGAGAATATCAGGAAAAAAGCGATCGCATTTGCCAAAACTTACAAAATAATCCGCTATTTGAACAAGCAAAAACTATTTTATCTTATTTCAGTTTTCGTCAAGAACCGGATTTAAGTTTATTATTGAATAACACCGATAAAAAATGGGGATTTCCCCGTTGTATTGAACAATCTTTGACCTGGCATTGTTGGCAACCAGGAGAAACTTATGATACAAATAATTATGGTATTATTGAACCTGATGCTAATTTAATCCAACTACAACCTTTTGAAGTTGACTTAATATTAGTTCCATCCGTTGCTTGTGATTATCAAGGATATCGGTTAGGATATGGAGGTGGATTTTATGATCGAATGTTGAGTTTACCCGAATGGAATTTAATTCCGACAGTTGGAATTATTTTTGATTTTGCTTATCTTCCTCAATTACCGATTGATTCTTGGGATAAACCGTTAAATTCAGTTTGTACAGAATCTAAGTTGATCTTGAGTAGTATTTTAGATTAGAATTAAGGTAGTATTTTAGATTAAAATTAAGCTGGTGCGTGCGCTCTGCTTACGCACCCTACAATGGTAGTATTTTAGATTAAAATTAGGCTGGTGCGTGCGCTCTGCTTACGCACCCTACAATGGTAGTATTTTAGATTAAAATTAGGCTGGTGCGTGCGCTGTGCTTACGCACCCTACAATGGTAGTTTGGTTTAAGGATTGAAAATGATTGATCAATTTCCTAAAATTAACCTCAATAATAAAACGCTAAAAACAGTAATTATTTATATTATTCTCGGAATAATTGCTGTATTAATGTTGTTTCCTTTGGTTTGGTTAGTTAGTACAGCGTTTAAATCTCCGAGTGAAAATATATTTCAATTTCCACCCCAATTTATTCCCAGTCAACCGACATTTCAGAACTTTATTAAAGTCTGGCAAACTAATCCTTTTGGGCGTTATTTATTTAATAGTCTTTTTGTGGCTATATTAACAGTTAGTTTAAATTTATTATTTTGTTCCTTAGCAGCTTATCCCCTAGCGAGATTAAACTTTAAAGGCAAAGATGGGATTTTTACAGCCATTATTGCCACTATTATGATTCCCTTTCAAATTGTGATGATTCCCTTGTATGTGTTAACGGTGCAGTTAGGATTAAGGAATAGTTATTTAGGAATTATTTTTCCTAGTATTGCTTCTGCATTTGGAATATTTTTGTTAAGACAAGCATTTAAAAGTGTACCCAAAGAATTAGAAGAAGCAGCCAGAATTGATGGTTGTTCAGAATTGGGAATTTGGTGGAATGTGATGATACCTGCGGTTAAACCAGCTTTAATCACTTTAGCAATATTTGTGTTTATTGGGTCGTGGAGTGACTTTCTTTGGCCGTTATTAATCTTAGATCAACCTGACTATTATACCATGCCTTTAGGAGTAGCAACCCTCGCCGGAACATTTTCCCTAGACTGGCGATTAATTGCGGCGGGTTCTGTGATTTCTATTGCGCCAGTTTTGCTATTATTCTTAATATTACAACGCTATATTGTGCCAACGGATGCCGGGTCAGGGGTGAAAGGATAATTAAACTTATCGACAACCTAATATGGCTTTCGGATAAGCAATACGTTTATGATTTACTTGTTCCCAAACTCGGACAAATATTTCGGCAATTTTTGCCATTTCTGCCCGGGTTAAACCCGAATCAACTAATTGATTATCTTGCCATCTAGCTTTTAATATTTTATTCACCATATTTAATGCTTCTTCGTGGGTAGCATCTTTGAGCGATCGCAATGCCGCCTCACAGGAATCTGCTAACATGACAATACCCGTTTCTTTAGATTGGGGAATCGGCCCATCATAGCGAAATTCATCTTCCTTGACTTCCAACTTAGGATTTTCTTTAGCAAGTTGTTGGGCTTGATAATAAAAATAAGCAATCTGCATACTTCCTTGATGTTCAGGAATAAAAGCTTTAATAGCTTTTGGTAAACGATATTTTTTCGCCATTAATAACCCTTCGCTGACGTGCTTTTTAATGATTCTGGCACTTTTCCAAGGGTCATCAATCGTATCATGTTTATTAGTTCCCCCCATTTGATTTTCAATAAATCCTAAAGGATCGTGCATTTTTCCAATATCATGATATAAAGTTCCAGTTCTGACTAATTCCACATTACAGCCCAATTCTTGAGCGGCGGCTTCTGCTAAAGTTGCTACAAACATTGTATGTTGAAAAGTTCCTGGTGCTACGGTAGCCAATTTTTTTAATAACGGTCGATTCGGATTTGCCAACTCAGCTAATCTAATCGGAGTAATCAAATCAAATAGATGTTCTAAATAGGGACTTAACCCCAAGGCGACAATACTCCAAGCAACTCCTTCTAATACTTGTAATCCCACAACCTTGAGCAGAATATACCAAATTGATCCGGCTGTTGCACTCGCCATCAAATTAAGAATTAAGTAAACAACACCTTGAGCTATTCCCACTTCTAACCCCAGGAAGGCTAATTCTTCTCGACTCCGAGATTGTCCAGCCAACATACTTCCAACTAATCCTCCCACGGCACTTGCTAGTAAGTGGACAGGATCAATTTCCATCCCAATAGGTAATAGAATTGAAAGCAAACCAACAACAGTTGCTCCCACGGCGGAGCCATAAAAACTGCCCACTAATAAACCCACCGCAGGTAAATTAATTAGAGGTAATTGCAACAGAATAATAATCGGCGTACTTAACGTTAGGAGTAATAATAAAAGTCGATCTCGACGACGTAAACCCCGATGAAATTTTAACTCAACTAATAAAACAATTCCGACTGCTACACTGACTAATCCTACTAACTTCATCAAGGCTTTTGAATTAATTCCCCGTTCACTTAATCCAAAATAATCCAGTAATACAAAATCCCGTTGAGTAATTTTTTCGCCTCTGCCAATAATAACTTCTCCCTGGCTAATATTAACTATTACAGGTTCAATTTTTTGTGCGACTAACACCGCTTGATGACGGGTGGCTTCAGGATCTTTAACTAAATTTGTTTTTAAAACTTGATTCAATAAATAGATAGCAAATAATTGAGTTTCGGAAGGAACTGTATATTTAACATTAATTTCAATTGCTTTGGCAAGAGTTTCATCGGGTAAGCCCGGAGCAATTCCTTGAGATAACATCTCCTGAGTAATTTGATTAATTCTTTTTTGGGTTTGCCACCAAGTTTGATCAGACCAGCTAAATATAGACTCAGTATAAAAGACTTTGTGATCAACAGAATATTCCTGAGAAAAAGCATTCAAGGCTTTAGCATATCGCCAACGGGCTTCGCTGATATCAGATAACAATTGCGAAAATTCAATCGGGGTTATGCGCTGACGATAGGCTTTTAATTGTGTTAGGGTGTGTTGACGAGTTTGAGCTAAAGTGGTTTCTTGCCAATCTGTAAATTTTGTTGGGTTTTTTTTATTCGTGGTTTTAGGTTCAATCTTAGGGGGAATTTGTACACTCACCTGTTCGACTTGGGCAATTAAATCTTGCCATTCTCTTTCTGGAACTCCACGCAAATAGCGCTGAACTTCCGTTGATAAAATTTCTGTATTTACAAAAGGAAAAGGTTCGGCGATGTTTCTAATAGACGTCCCCTGTGCTAATACCTTTTGAATAGTTTGCTCAATATCTTGATTAACAGCATTGTCAATAACTAAAACCGGAATTGCACCAATTTCAGATGCTTTGCGCTTCTCATCTGTTGTTTTCAAATCCGTGACACTAGCATCCCTAGGGGCGTTAATTGTTTCCTCAGCAACTCGACCTACATCTAGTTTCGGTTGGTTATAAAACCGCACACCCATGACGCTAGTTAAGGAAACAACGGTAACTAAGAAAAAGGTCGGACTACTTAATGAACTCAATTTTTTGTTAACTTTTCGGTGTTGACGATTGGATAATGATGAGTCATTGTAGCTTGAAGTGGAACTCGATATTTCCGTTGGCGAAGGCTTTGGAGAACCGGAGGCGGAATGGCCACGACCACAAAGCCGTTCAATTTCTTGCGTCAGAGTATGGAGCGTATTCATCTGATTTGAAACTAGATCAAGGAGTTTAGTAACCGTTTCACTCTTGATTTTATAATATAGTTTTGAGTTTTTAAGAAAGTCCGATTACCATTGGTTTTCAAGGGCAATATACCCCTGACCAAAGCCCAAACAGGTGATCTGCTAACTGTACCAGTTCCCTCTGATAGTCGTTTGGTTTTACAGAATCATTTTCGATTTCTGGGTCAGCTAAAAGCCGTAACGGTTTGTCTTGAAGCTCTAAACGCCATTTTACCGGAATTGCGATTAAGCCTTGATAGGCACCGGATAAAGCCCCACCAATGGCTGCTGTGATTTCGGGGTGATATCCTGTTTGTAGGCATCGCAAAACCGTTAAGGAATAGTCTTCTGGAGTGCTGAGAAAACAATAGAAACCCAGGGCCAATGCCGTCCAATTCTCTGGCTCGAAATGATCAGGGAAAGTCGGTTGAGGAGAACGACTCGCTTTCGGAATCTGGGTCAGTTGACGAACTGCCGTTTCTAAACTGGCTTTTTGTTGTAATAGGGTTTGAACCTGTTCTAATTTAGCAGTTAAGGCGGATTCGGTCGGCAACAGCTTTAACAAGTTGGGAATTAGTTGATCGAGTTCCAGATTTTGAGTTAGGATCTGTGCGATCGCTCCGGCCATGACCAAAACCCCATCCCAAACACTAGCCACCTGTTCCGGGCTATTGGCTCTTAACTTTTGTAAGCAACTCAAATTATCGTGGAAAAATAAGGCTAGTGGGAAGCCAAGAATAGCCACCTGACTCCCTGAATTTAACCCCTGGGGGAATGCGATCGCTGGTTTTTGAGATATTTCCCATTTTGGAGATTCTTCCCTCTGGGTTGCTGCTACTGCCCAATAATCAATCGGATTAAATCCTTGATGTTTGATTAAGCTTTGAGTTAGTCGGGGAATCAGTTCCCCCAAATTTAGGGAAGAACCGGGAGACAAGGCTCCCGACCTGGGTTTGAGTTGACCCAACTGATAACCGAGGACTATTCCTAGGAAAGCCCCCTGAAATTGACTAGATAGTGAATATTGGTTCATCAAGCCGATTCTCAAGGTTTTTGCCCATGCAAATAATCAACCAAAGCCTGTAGTCCCAGGCGGTAACTTTCGGCTCCAAATCCACTAATTTGTCCAATCGCCACTGCTGCAATAAAAGAATGATGCCGGAACGCTTCTCGACGGTAAATATTGCTTAGATGTACCTCAACGGTGGGAATTCCTACTCCTGAGATCGCATCTCGAATCGCAACACTTGTGTGAGTATACGCTCCAGCATTAATTAGCAAGCCTTGGTGTTGCCCGAATGCGGAGTGTATTGCATCCACCAAAACCCCTTCGTGGTTAGACTGAATCATCGAGAGTTTAACCTGAAGCAACTGAGCCTCCTGTTCCAACAATTGATTAATTCCTTCCAACGTTGTTTTCCCGTAAATTTCGGGTTCTCGCTGACCCAATAGATTCAAATTGGGGCCATGCAATACCAAAAGACTTAGCAACGGAGTAACCTTATATAAAACGTTAAATCAACTACCTCCGACGGCGGGGTTCATCCACTGGTACGGGAATTGGCTCGGTTTCGGGTTGAGCAGCCGGGCCCAATAAGGCATCAATTAGCTCCTGCGCCCATTCTTTTAACTTTTCCAGTATTCTATCAATGTATTCCATTGAACAAAAGGCTCCTCGCTGTAAACTAGCTACGCAACTTGACAGGCGGTTAAAACCAACCGAACTATCGGCCAAATCACCGCATAAAGCTCAAAACTAAGGCTTGCTATAAGTTAGCAAGTTCTATCCTCAACAGATATCTCCTATATGTTTATTATTCTATTATGTTACCTCAATTACGGCTCAAAATTCTACAAAAGTTTCTAAAATTTTAAGTATTTGGTAATAGGACATCCTAGAATAATCTCAGAAATTTAGTGAGTTTTACAGCCCTAACCATCTCCTAGAGCCATGGCATTTAGGATTAATTGAAAATTGGTTTGATTAGGGTCGCTAATTCACAAATGCCTAACTCAAATAAACCTAGAGAGACACTGTACTAGCTCCATCTTACCAATTTTTGCAATTAGGGTTAGGCATGAAATTGAACAACACCACCTCCAGCATAACGAATCTTTACAAATTTAGGCAATAGCTTGACAATTTCTTGTTTCCCCCAACCATTAACCCTTACCGATAAGATGACGACGCAGAAGGTCAAGGGCCGTACTGCTGCTTACCCGCCGTATCCAATCCCGACTCCGTTTTTCCCCAAACCGACATTCCATACTCTCTACCTGGCCCTGGGGCGTCGCTAAACCAATGTAAACCAGTCCGACGGGTTTGGTCGTAGTACCGCCTCCTGGCCCAGCAATTCCGGTAATACTTAAACCCCAAGTGGTTTGTAAGAGATTTTTGACACCGATGGCCATTTGTTCGGCGACGACCGCACTCACGGCCCCGTATTCATCTAAATCATCGGGGTTGACCTTTAGCAGAGAAGCCTTCACCCGATTATTATAGGCAATTACACCGCCCAGAAAATATTCAGAACTGCCTGGAATTTGGGTTAGAGTTTGTCCTAAACCTCCTCCAGTGCAGGATTCAGCTACACTCAAGGTGGCTTGATATTGTTGTAATAATTCCCCAACCACTGAAGCCAAAGTTTGATCATTAGCCCCATAACAATCGAGTCCAGAAATTTCTCGCAGTTGGGTTTCAATCGGAGTAATTAATTGTTGGGCAATTTCTGGAGAGTCTGCCCGGGCAGAAATTCTTAATTTCACCTCTCCATAATTAGCATAGGGGGCAACAGTGGGATTTTTAAGTTCTAGGAAATCAGCCACTTTTTCGGCTAAAGTCGATTCTGCTATCCCCCAAAATTTCAAGGTACAACTGTGAATAATTCCTTGACACCAACCGTTATTTTTTAGATAGGGAATTGCCACATCTGACCACATTTGATAGAGTTCTGCGGGAACCCCTGGAAAGGTTAAAATTGTCAACCCATCTCCCCTTGGTTTCCAGATAATTCCCGGTGCAGTTCCGGTTAAGTTAGCCAGGATTTCTGCTCCTTGAGGAATTAAGGCTTGTTTGCGATTACTCGCCGACATTACCCGTCCCCGTTGACTAAATTTTTGAGTAATATCTGCAATAATTTCCGGTCTTTCTATCAGGGTAAATCCAAAAAAATCAGCGATAGTTTCCACGGTTAAATCATCAGGAGTCGGCCCCAAACCTCCGGTAAAAATCAATAATTGAGAGCGTTCAGAAGCGATCTCAATTACTTTTTTTAGGCGTTCTCGATTATCTCCAACTACACTTTGATAATAATGGGGAATGCCTAATTGAGCCAATTGTTGTCCCAAAAACTGAGCATTGCTATTGAGAATATCACCCAAAAGTAGTTCCGTACCGACACAAATAATTTCAGCAACCATATTGTCTCTTAAAATTGTAGAATTCCAAAATCAATTTTAATCTAAAACTCAAGGATTCAAACGGTTTTGTTTAGCCTTATAGCTACGAACTGTGGTGACAATTAAAGTAATAATTGTAATCGGAATTACAAAACTGATCATCACCAAATTAAACAGGGGAAGTTGAGAATGTTTGGAGGAATCGAGGATTAAATAGGTGGCATAGGCAAAATAATAGGCTAAAAAAAGTACCCCTTCCCAACGGTCAATAGATTTGCCCGTATAAAAAATCGGGAAACAGGAAATTGCCACGGCAATCATAACTGGAATATCTAAATTTAAAGCCGCAGTAGAAACATGAATTCCTTCTGGGGAAATAGCAGAGGAGAGTCCTAAAACTGCCAGGATATTAAAAATATTGCTGCCGATGACATTACCCACAGCAATATCCCGTTCTCCTTTAATCGTAGCCACAACAGAACTGGCTAATTCTGGCAGGGAAGTTCCTGCGGCTACAATAGTTAATCCGATGACTAATTCACTAACTCCAATAGCTCTAGCGATGGAAATTGAACTTTCAACTAACCAATTAGACCCCTGAACAAGCAACACTAATCCAATCACAATTAAACCTATATTAATCAGCCAGTTTTTCGGTGTATTTTCAACTAACTTCTGTGATTCATTTTCCGAAGATTCCTGATTTTTTTGTTTCTTGGCTTCATAAATTAAAAACAGAGTATAAACAATTGCGCCAATAAATAAAATCGTGCCATCAACCCGACTAATTACACCATCACTGCCAAACATTAAGGTTAAAACAGACACCCCAATCATAATCGGAACATCCAAACGAATTAACTGATTAGCTACCATTAAAGGCGCAATTAAAGCCGAAATTCCTAATATGATTAACACATTAAAAATATTACTCCCGACAACATTTCCCAAGGCGATATCCGCTTGACCAGCAAAAGCTGATTGAATACTGACGGACATTTCTGGAGAACTGGTTCCATAAGCAACAATTGTTAGTCCCACAAGTAAGGAAGGAATTCCCAAAATTGAAGCAATGGTTGAAGCGCCACGCACTAATAGTTCCGCTCCCAAAACCAGTAAGACCAAACCCGCTATAAGTAACAGAATCACGCTCAAGCTCATACAATAAAAATCCTTAACCGTTAAAATTTGGTCTTTTTGTTTACAATCAAAGATCACAACCCCTTTTGTCAATTTATCATAGTTTTAATCGACTTTGTTATTGGGGGTGTGGTAAGGTAGAGGGGGTTAGGATTGCGACCCGTATAGACCTAATTTGTTTAAACCATAAATTTTGAGGAATAAAACATGACTTATTCAGAAGATTTAACCACGTTGGTTGTTGTCGCTTACCCTGAACAAGAAAAAGCCAAAGAGGTTCTAAAAGAACTCAAGGAATTGCAAACACAAGGGATTATTTCCATTATCAATGCTGCGGTCATGGTAAAAAATGAAAAAGGGAAAGTTGCTATTAGTGAAACCGGAGATACGGACGCTAAAGGTGGAGCCATTATTGGTGGAATTACGGCGGGATTAATTGCCCTATTTAACCCGATTGGAGCGTTAGGAGTAATTGCTTTAACCGCCGGCGGGGCTGGAGTTGGAGCCTTAATTACCCATTTTATGGATTTGGGATTTCCCCAAGAAGACCTGAAAGAACTGTCGGAATCTTTAACCCCTGGAAGTTCAGCTATTATTGCCTTAGTTGAGCATACTTGGGTGGATAAATTAACGGAAACTTTAGAGGAGTATGCCGGAAAATTGTATAAACGTTCAATTAAATCGGATATTGCTTCTCAACTGGAAACAACAGCAAAAACAGTCAATACTGAAGTAGAATCTACACCTCCAGAAGCCTAATTAATTTGATAAAAAATAGGTGGGTTTTCCACCTATTTAATTTTTTGATTCAGAGCATTCTGGGCGATTTTAGTGATATAAATTGTAACAATGACGGTGGCAATTAAACCGATTCCATATAATAACCATTCTACAGAAGTTCGCGATCGCTCTCCCATTCCTAACTGAGCTAAACTTCCGATTAAAGATCCCACATAAACATATAAAATTGTCCCAGGTAACATCCCAATCCAAGAAGCTAAGAAATAATCTTTTAAGGAAACATTAGTTAGTCCAAAGGCATAATTAAGTAAATTAAACGGAAATATCGGAGACAGACGAGTTAAACCGACAATTTTCCATCCATCTTCAGCCACTGCGTGATCAATTGCTTTAAAATTTTCGTAATTTTCTAGTTTTTTAGCAACCCAATCCCTGGCAAAATATCGTCCAATTAAAAAGGCAAAAGTAGCCCCAATCACCGAACCAATAGAAACATAAATTGACCCCCACAGCACCCCAAAAATAACGCCCGCGCCCAAGGTTAATATAGAACCAGGAACAAATAATATTGTAGCTAAATTGTAGATAATAATGAAAGCAACTGGCCCCCAAAAGCCCAAATTTGCCACCCAATCTAAGAGATTTTTTAATAAGTCCTGAACGCCCATTTTATTCTCCCAAGTATTTAAAATTATAGCCATGAGCAGGTTGGTTTTGAAAACTTCTTTGTGTCTTTGTGTCTTTGTGGTTAAATTTGGCTTGACCCCTGTTAAGATCAACAGAGCTAACTGCTATAATTTTAAACTAAAGAACCTCCACAACTAGAACCACATCCGGCGGTACATCCATAACAATAGGAAGCTGTTTTTACCGTTTCAATTAAATCTAAATTATTAGCATCTAATAAATCACTAACTGTTAATAATTNNCATTAGGCGATCGCGCTGGGAGATTTTCCATTTGATTAAAATCACAATCATAGATATAGCCTTGATAATCAATAGATAATTGATGACGACACATTAAATTAGACACTGTTTCGGGATTATAATTAGATTCTAAAAACTCTAAATAGGAAGATTCTAATTTTTTCTGCTGTAAATAAGATTTAGTGCGTCCGATGGGTAAATTGGTAATCGTTAATAGTTGATTAAAATTAATATCAAACTGTTGTTTTAAATAATCTTTATACGCCTTTTCAAGTTGAGATTGTTCCGGGGGTAAGGTAAACTTTTCAGCCGTTGGTAGGGCGGGATTATAAACTAAATCTAAGATTAATTCCGGTGTTTTACCATATCCCAAATGGTTTAACCATTGCAGGGCTTGAATTGAATCCTGATATACTCCTTTCCCCCGCATTTTATCTACATTATTTTCTAAATAACAAGGCAAAGATGCGATAATTCTTAATTGATTATCAGCACAATATTCGGGTATATCTTCATAACCAGGGACAAAATAAATCGTTAAATTAGATCTAACAATCACTTGTTTTTTGCTTTTTCTTGCTGCTTCTACTAAAGGTTTAAATCCATAATTCATTTCCGGCGCCCCTCCGGTTAAATCCACCGTTTGAATTTGGGGAAAACGATTAATTAATTCAATTAGTTGTAAAGTAATATCAGGGTTCAGTTCTTCAGTCCGTTTTGGCCCGGCTTCAACATGACAATGGTTACAAGCTAGATTACACCGTTTTCCTAAATTAATTTGTAATATTGTAATCGGTTGTTTTGTGAGGGGAAAACCGAGTTTTTGGGCAAAGGTTGTCAGCGTTGTTTGAATCATGAGTTAAATTGGGATTAACTGTAATATTTAGCTTGTGCTAATTTTAGCATAAGAATAGCGATACAATCTAATTGAAGACTCAATTTTTACTTTCAATGCGATCTTTTCTCCGCCGAATCCCGCCTTTACACCCAGAATCAAAATCTTTGACTGTCTGGGAGGCTTTACTTGTTTTTGTTACCTTATATAACTGTTTTATTATTCCCTTTCGTATGGCGTTTAATGCCACACTATCTAAGCATTGGCTCCTTTTAGATTGCTTGGCAGATTTTATTTTAATTTCTGATATTTTTTTGAGATTTCATGTTGGCTATATTGACGAGGGAGAAGTTGTTAAAGATAAACAAAAAATTAGCTATTATTACCGCAATACAGACTTTAAATCTAATTTATTATCCAGTTTACCAATAAATATATTGGTTTATTTATTTTTCCCTAATACTTCTTTATTTTTAATTGGTTTATGTAGAATTCCTAGACTTTTAAGATTTCCTCAATGTTTATTGATATTCAGAAAATGGGACAATAATGTGTATTTTAATTCGGCTGTTATTCGGATGTTTGAATTATTAATTATTGTATTTTTAATTGACCATTGGATAGCCTGTTTGTGGTTTTTTATTGGGAATATAACTGGACAATCAGGAGAATCTTGGCTACAAATTAATGATCTGTATTTAGAAAATACAACAACACAATATTTGCATTCCTTGTATTGGTCAATCACAACTTTAACAACTGTAGGTTATGGTGATATTACGCCTCAAAATAATATTGAACTAATTTTTACCTTTATTGTGATGTTTTTGGGGGTATCACTGTATGCTTTCATCATTGGGAATGTAGCAGCAATAATTTCTAATTTAGATGCGAGTAAAAATAGATTTAGAGATAAATTAGGTCAAATTCAATCCTATATGTGGGAAAGAAAAATCCCCCGCTCTTTACAAAAAAATGTCTTAGATTATTACCAATATATGTGGGAATATAATCGGGATATTTCTATAGATTTTGACTTGTTAGATGAACTCCCTCACTCTATTAAAACACAAATGTATTGTTATCTCTATCAAGAACTATTAGAAAAAGTTCCCCTATTTCAAAATGCTGAACCCTGTTTTATTGAAGACTTAATAATTAAATTAAAACCCAGAATTCTCCCCCCTAATGACTATGTAATTCGAGAAGAACAAATTGGCCATGAAATGTACTTTGTCAAACGAGGACAATTACAAGCCTTTTCTGAAAAAACCGGAAAAGTTTATACCGTCATGGCGGCGGGTTCTTTTTTTGGTGAAATTGCCCTAATTTATGATAGTCGCCGCACTGCTTCGGTGAAAACCTTAACTTATTGTGAGTTATTTGTTCTGTATAAAGAAGACTTTAATAAAGTCCTAGAAAATTATCCGCAATTTTCAAAAAAAGTTAAAGAAATTGCTGAAGAACGGTATCAATCCAGAGATTAATTATCCCAAATTCATCCAGTGATTAGCCCTAAATAAGCTAAAAAATGCTAATCACTGATGATTTATCTATTAATCGGCTGTTCCAATTGTGCCGGATGTCCAGTAATATTAAATCTCTGCATCAAATACAAAACCCCCGCCGCCATAAATACCCCAAAAACCAACCCAATTACAGTTAAAAAAATAAAAGAACGTTGAATAATTTTTACCGTTCTAGGATCATGTTTTATCCCTTTAACATCTTCGATTTCTTCAGAAACTTCACTGGGTTCTGGTTGGGGAAAGTGCAATTTATTCGCGTTGCCATTTTGATGAAACGGGTCAGGATTATTGGAAGGAAAACTCATAATCAAATCCAAAATGATTTAAACCGTTAACTCATTCTATTATAGAGATACTCGAACTTGCTGAATTTGTTCCCTTTTCACCATGATTGTTTTTTCCCCCGAATTGAAACAACGTTTATCCACACCCCTGAAAATTGGCACTGTAGCAGTCAACAGTCGCGTCCTCCAATCCCCCCTATCTGGTGTTACAGATTTGGTCTTTCGGCGCTTAGTGCGTCGCTACGCCCCCGAATCCATGATGTACACCGAAATGGTTCACGCCAGCGAAGTTTGTCATGTTCGGGGACTTCCAAAAATCATGGAAGTTGACCCCAACGAACGCCCGATTAGTATTCAATTATTCGATTGTCGCCCCGATTTTTTAGCCGAAGCTGCCCAAAAAGCCGTTCAAGAAGGAGCCGATACTATTGATATTAATATGGGTTGTCCTGTGAATAAAATTACTAAAAACGGCGGCGGTTCTTCGTTATTGCGACAACCTGAAATCGCGGAAACTATTATTCGGTCAGTGGTGGCGGCGGTGGATGTGCCTGTAACCGTAAAAACCCGGATTGGTTGGAGTGATGAAGAAATCACAATTTTAGATTTTGCCCGTAGAATCCAGGATGCGGGGGCAAAAATGATCACCATTCACGCCCGCACCCGCGCCCAAGGTTATCACGGTCAGGCAAAATGGGATTGGATTCGACAGGTTAAGGAACAGTTAAGGATTCCAGTGATTGCCAATGGCGATATTTTTTCCGTAGAAACAGCAATTCAATGTTTACAAGAAACTGGCGCTGATGGGGTGATGTGTTCCCGGGGAACCCTGGGTTATCCGTTTTTAGTTGGAGAAATTGACTATTTTTTGAAGACGGGAGAATTTAAAACCCTTCCCTCCGTAATTGAACGGTTGCAATGTGCAAAAGAACACCTACAAGCGTTGTGGGAATATAAAGGTGAACGGGGAATTTATCAATCTCGAAAACATTTAACCTGGTATGCTAAAGGGTTTCCTGGGGCCCACGAATTACGGGATCATTTGGCCAGAATTGAAACCGTTGCTCAAGGATGGGAATTATTAGATGATGCCATAAATCAGTTATCCCAGAACAGTTTTGTGGCTTAGAAAACTTTAGAATTAGAATAGCGTTGATCCCTTTCAATCTTTGACTTGGGTTTGAGATCCCCCTAAATCCCCCTTA
>DMPJ01000029.1 GCA_003456035.1 Planktothrix sp. UBA8402 | reverse complement strand
CCTATTTCAACGTTAAAAATTGAAGAATTAATTAATGAGCTGAAAGAAAAATATACGATAGTCATCGTTACCCACAATATGCAGCAAGCCACAAGGGTTGCGGATATGACGGCATTTTTTAATGCTAAAGCCATTGAAGGTGGAAAACGTTTTGGTTATTTAGTGGAGTATGATGACACCCAAAGTATTTTCCAAAACCCCAAAGAAGAATCCACTCAACAATATGTTAGTGGTCGATTTGGTTAATCATTGTAGAGACGTTGCATACAACGTCTCTACAATGATTATGGGTTTTTTATCCATTGACGCAGGAGATTATCTTTAACCATACTCTGGCGTAATACTTCGAGTAGGTAGTCTTGGGCTTGTTCTAAATTTAAGTTTTTGACTTGTTCGCGTAGAATTTGTAATTTGAATTGTTGTTCAAGACTGAGGTTTGCAGGCGTTTTCATGTTCACTCCTCTGACTGAGTTGTACAAACTACGAAGATTAAGACTGACTAAGTTTATGTATATCACACTGAATGTAAACTATCGTAACAAGTCCTTGACAATCTGTCCATAACGCACATTTTAAAATTAATCTCTGTTACAGAAATTCAAAACTGACTCAGAATCGCTCTATCATAAAGGGTGAAACCAAGAAAGATCAGTGATTAAAGGGATTTTAACTGTGATGGATGCAATAGAATTTTTTCGGAAAAGTGCTGGAACCTGGCGATCGCAACGGACAACACACCATTTAGCCTTCAGACAAGCTGAGAAAGGATTTTCAAATATTCAAGTCACCAGCTTGGATGCAGATGATCCCAGAGTGATCGAAATTTGTCAGATGCACGAGGTTGACCCCAGTTTATCCGCCGGGGGAGCTTATGTTACCTGGGCGGGGGAAATGGCCTGGGATAAGGACGATGAAAACCATAAGGGAGAAACGGTATTTGCCATTGTTCCCGACCCGGAAAATCCCCGTAAAGGTCAAATGTTGCGAGAACGGGGTTATGCGGAAATTATGCCCGTGGCGGGTCAATTTGAGATGGATGAGGACGATGCCTTAATTTTAATTACTGAATATGAAACCATGAGTGCGATTGAGCGTTTCTGGTTTATGGGTTCGGATATTCGGATGCGAACCAGTGCTGTGAAGCGCTTTGGTGGGTTCAATACCTCAACTTTTTGTACGGAAATTCGAGTTAATCCTGATACTGAAACCGTATCGGAATCTACTTCGGAGGATAGTCAGTTTTATTCGGCTTTTGGTTGGTAATTTCTGTGTTGGGTGGGTGAGTTTGAAGATTCCGACAGATTGAAATCTGTCGCTACACAGACGAAACCCGCCGACGCGGGTTTGGAAATCAAATATTAGTGATTAACAAATCGCGGTCAACCCTAAAATACGCTTTAAAATGAGTCAAATTCCCCAAGCAGTAAAACAGCCAGACCATGATCACAATACTGTGGCAATGGTAGATTTAGCGACCAATTTACCTGACCATACCCAACTGCCAGATAAAGATGGAAACTTTGTGAAAAACTACCAGGAACCCCCCCAAGGTGATCTTCTGACTGACTCGATTACACCTATTTTAAGAAAACTACATCCCGATAGTAATTATTGCATTGGTCGAGATTGTGGCATTTATTGGCGACTTCCTGATCCCCCAGAATCTCCAGAAAAAGGTGCTGAAGCCCCGGATTGGTTTTACATTGCCAATGTGCCACCGAAACTAGACGGTCAAATTCGCCGTTCTTATGTTTTGTGGCAGGAAACGGTAATTCCTTTAATTGCTATAGAGTTTGTTTCTGGCAGTGGAGCCGAAGAACGGGATCAAACCCCAGTGAAAGGGAAATTTTGGGTATATGAAAGAGCGATTCAAATTCCTGTTTATGGGATTTATGAGGTTAGCAAAGCTAGGGTTGAGGTGTATCAGTTAGTTAATGGTCGCTATCAAAAAATGATCCCGAATAGTCGAGGTCATTATCCTATTGAACAGTTAAAGGTAGAGTTGGGAATTTGGCAAGGGGAATACCAAAATCAACAATGGCCTTGGCTCCGGTGGTGGGATTTTGAGGGCAAGTTGTTATTAACCAGTCAAGAAAGAGCCGAGCGCCTAGCAGAACAATTACGGGCTTTAGGGGTAGAACCGGAAGGTTAAAATATGATTAATACAGAAGAATTAATTGAAAAATATCAGCTTATTCCCCATCCTGAAGGGGGATATTTTCGAGAAACTTATCGTTCTGAGGGTGTAATTTCTCAGAATGCTTTACCCCCAAATTTTAAGGGCGATCGCAATTATTGTACAGGGATTTATTTTTTATTACCCCAAGGCACAAAATCCCATTTACATCGAATTCAATCTGATGAAATCTGGCATTTTTATTTAGGGGGTTCCATGACTTTAATTTTAATCCACGAAGACTATGGGGTGCAGAAAATTATTCTGGGTTCTAATATTTTAGCAGGAGAAACAGTGCAGTTTGTGGTTCCGGCGGGGTGGTGGTTTGGGGGTTATCCTAATCTTGAAAGTTCCTATAGTTTTGTTGGGTGTACCGTTGCACCCGGGTTTGATTTTGCCGACTTTGAATTAGCAGAACGGACTCACCTAATGTCGAGATTTCCAGAGTCAGAAGATCTAATTTTAAAACTAACTTCTGAGCTTTAATATCCCGGAAAAAATGCCGGATTTAAGCCCAATAAATTAAAAATATGATAGCAGATTTCTTGACTTTTGTTTTAGCCAGTTTTGCCTCCTTGTTTCCCATTGTTGATCCCTTGGGGGCTGTGCCAATATTTTTAATATTAGCCTCGGGCTATTCTATAGAATTAAAACAAAAATGCGCGCTTAAAACTACTCTTAGTTTTGTCGCGGTTTTAGTATTTTTTCTATTAATTGGGGAAAGCATTATGGGATTTTTTGGGTTAGGGATGTCTGGGATAAAAGTTGCAGGCGGAATTATAATTTTTGAGGCGGGATGGGAAGCGTTAAAGGCTGAACCAAAATTAACTCCTACCGAAGAAGAAGCCTTAACTACTCAACTAGAAGAACATAAAGATATTTCCTTTATTCCCTTAACTGTTCCTTTATTAGCAGGGCCAGGGGCGATCACAGTCACATTAGGATTAGCAGCCCAAGCTAGAGACACTTTTTCGACCGAAACTTTATTACATTTAGGCGCTATTATTGTTGCTATTACCCTGATTGGAATTTTGGTTTATGGCTGTTTAATCCTATCCAATCGTTTACTCAATCTTTTGGGAGAAAATGGAATTATTGCCTTTACTCGTCTTTTGGGTTTATTTATTTTAGCTTTGGGAGTACAATTAATATTAAGTGGGTTAGAAAACTGGATCAAAACTTTATTTATTACCCATTCACTGCTTACTGTTCCCTATTCCCTGTTCCCTGTTCCTTAGTGCGTAGCGCTATATGACCAGATTTCATATAATTACCAATGGCCGAAGCTAACCCGTCC
>DMPJ01000360.1 GCA_003456035.1 Planktothrix sp. UBA8402 | reverse complement strand
CCCTCTTTAATCAATAATTTCACCAGTTTTTTTCAGCATTCTCACCTTACGTCCATCCTCGGTGAAGGTGTAACACACTCGGCTGGCAACGTTTTCTTTGGTGGAATACAGCATCACATTAGAACTGTGAACCGGAGCTTCAAAAGTCGTAATCTGACCGGATTCGCCTTCTTGACGGGGTTTAACGTGCTTAGTTTTGACGTTAACGTCTTTAACGACGACTTTACTGGCTTTGGGAAGAACTCGGATAATTTCTCCGACTTTTCCTTTATCGCTACCCGTAATCACCTGCACGGTATCACCTTTTTTAACGTGCATCTTATAGCGTTCGGGTTGGTTAGATGTGGTTTTTTTAGACATTTAAAGAACCTCCGGTGCAAGAGATACAATTTTGGTGAAGTTCTTATCGCGTAGTTCCCGGGCTACAGGGCCAAATACACGAGTGCCTCTGGGATTACCATCGGCGTTGATAATCACGGCTGCATTGTCATCAAACCGAATACTCATGCCACTATCGCGACGTAAACTATGACGAGTCCGGACGATTACAGCCCGAACTACATCAGACCTTTTCACCGCCATATTGGGAATGGCATCTTTGACAACCGCAATGATGACATCGCCGATTCCGCCAAAGCGACAGTTACCACCTTTTAAAACGCGAATACACATTAATTTTCGCGCACCGCTATTGTCAGCAACATTGAGAATTGTTTGGACTTGAATCATGATCTTATTTTTCCGTTCTCAAGTATTATCCAAATCTCTACAGATTGGTTTTGTCGCTCCCAAGCCCCTCTTTTACGGGGGGTTTGGAGGAGCCGCTTAGAATTTCGACCACATTCCAGCGTTTGGTTTTACTTAAAGGGCGAGTTTCAGAAATGCGAACTCTATCCCCTTCTTGACATTGGTTGTCTTCGTCGTGAGCTTTATATCGTTTAGTTTTTACGACAATTTTGCCGTATTTAGGATGGGGAGAACGGTTTTCTACCGTTACAACCACTGTTTTATCCATTTTGTTACTAACGACTAAGCCGACTCTTTCTTTTACTGCCATAGCGCAAGTCTGTTCAAAAAGTGAATGTTTGGGAAAATTAAGGATTAAGAAATAGATGAGAAATCTATTCTTAAACTATTACTCACCCTGCAATTGGCGCTCCCGTTCCACCGTTTTCAATTGAGCTAAACGATGGCGCGTATGCTTAAACTCATGGGGTTTTTCTAAACGCCCGGTTGCTTTTAGTAACCGCAGGTTAGCCAATTGTTTTTTGATGTCTAATATCTGCTCAGACAGTTCTTCATCATTTAACTGTCTTGCTTCTTCGATTTTAGGAAAAGACATAACTGAGTCATGAATGGGATTGACAGTTAACAGTTAACAGTTAACAGTTAACAGTTAACAACACTTTTACTGAGCTTCTTCCTCAACAGCGCGGGCAATAAATTTGGTTTTAATCGGTAATTTAAAAGCCGCTAACCGCATCGCTTCCCGGGCAATTTCTTCCGAAACCCCAGCAATTTCAAATAATACTCTACCCGGTTTGACCACAGCCACCCAATACTCAGGAGCGCCTTTACCTGAACCCATACGGGTTTCAGCGGCTCTCATGGTAACAGGTTTATCTGGGAAAATCCGAATCCAAATTTTGCCACCACGACGAATATAACGAGTCATAGCTCGACGGGCTGCTTCAATTTGGCGAGATGTAATCCAACAGGGTTCTAAAGCTTGCAGTGCAAAATCACCGAAATTTAGATCATTACCTCTGGTCGCTTGACCCCTCATGCGGCCCCGCTGTTGTTTGCGGAACTTTGTTCTTTTTGGACTTAACATGATCGAATCCGATAATCAGTATTCACGTATCCGCATTATCAGTTATCAGTAAATAGATAACAGACAACAATCTTTTTATCCTTCGTTAGAACGGTCGTCATATTTTTGACGACGAGGTTGCCGATTCCGACGAGGTTGACTTGTCGGTGAATCAGCTAACTCCTCCTGTCCAGGGATAATTTCTCCCTTAAATACCCAAACTTTAACTCCAAGAATGCCGTAAACTGTCAACGCCGTGCAGTAGGCGTAGTCAATATCAGCCCGCAAAGTATGCAAAGGCACTCTGCCTTCCCGAGTCCATTCAGTCCGAGCAATTTCCGCCCCATTCAACCGACCACTGACCTGAATTTTGATCCCTTCAATTCCGGCTTTCTGCGCCCGGGTAATAGCTTGACGCACAACCCGACGGAAGGAAACCCGTTTTTCCAGTTGTTGGGCGATATACTCAGCAATTAATGTGGCATCCGCATCAACTTTGGCAACTTCGACCACGTTGATCCGAATTTGGCGATTATTACCTAGTTTTTTCTGGAGGCCTAGGCGCAGAGTTTCAATTCCCGCACCCCCACGACCAACGACAACACCCGGTCTGGCGGTGTGAATTTCTAAGTCAACTTGATCGGCTTTCCGTTCAATTCTGACTTTGGAAATTCCGGCATTGTTCAATTCCTTGCGAATATACCCCCGAATCCTATGGTCTTCTTGCAATAGTTCAGGATACTGTTTGGAATCAGCAAACCAACGAGATCTATGTTCCTGGGTAATTCCTAACCGAAACCCAATAGGATTAATTTTTTGTCCCATGTTTCAATTCTTTTTTAGAAAAGAGTTAGAATGTCCTAATGCACGCCAATCGCTGATTGGGGTTCCCTACTCCGTCGCTGGAGCTACGGCAACCACAATATGACAAGTCGGCTTTCTAATTTGGTAGGCACGACCCTGGGCGCGAGGTCTAAACCGTTTAATCGTTGGCCCTTGATCCGCGTAAGCCTGGGAAATCACTAAACTGGCCGGATCTAGACCAGAATTGTGTTCTGCGTTGGCAACCGCAGAGCGTAAAACTTTGAGAATTGGCTCACAAGACCGATAGGGCATGAATTCCAAAATAATCAAAGCTTCCCGGTAGGATCGTCCCCGAATTTGATCCAAGACTCGCCGTACCTTATGAGGTGACATCCGAATGTAACGAGCGATCGCCTTCACCTCGGCGTTAGTATCTATAGCCATAGTTCAGTAATCAGTTATCAGTTATCAGTTAATAGTTAACAATGGGTAATGGGTAATGAGTAATGGGT
>DMPJ01000562.1:1073-6570 GCA_003456035.1 Planktothrix sp. UBA8402 | reverse complement strand
GAGGACGCTCGCACTGTCACATCTTTAATAATTGCGATTATTGCGATTATTGCGGATATTGCGGATATTGCGTTTATAGCCAAGTAGTGTTATGATGATCGTCATATATATGTAATTACCTTTTAGTTTAAGTAAAAACCATGTTGAAAAATACATCAAACTGTGTGCAACTGACTGCATATCAAGAAGAAAGACAATCTATTGAACATTTAGAACATCTTCTTGAAGCTAGTAATTCACATCCTCGACTTATTGCTAGTACCGGAGAAGAAATTTTATTACCTGAATCAGTTTATGTTGCATTACGTCAAGTGGTTCACGCAATGGTCTTAGGGCAGTCAATTACTATTTTTCATCAAGAGCAGGAAATGACGACACAACAAGCTGCTGACTTTTTAAATGTATCGCGTCCTTATTTAATTAAACTGCTTGAACAAGGAGAAGTTCCTCATATTAAGGTGGGTTCACATCGGCGAATTCGGTTCCAAGACATTGCAACTTATAAACAACAACGAGACACAAAACGTCGTCAACACCTTAATGAACTGACTGCTTTTTTACAGGACGAAGGGTTCTATAATGAGGAAAATTCTGATCTAATGCTGTAGAAGTCGTGAGTTTAATTGTTGTTTTAGATGCTTGTGTCATTTTTCCGATGCCCTTGTGCGATACCCTTCTGAGGACTGCTGAAGCTGGGTTTTATCGTCCTCACTTTTCTCAAAAAATTTTAGATGAAGCAACTCGGAATTTGATCAAACAAGGAAGAATGCAAACGGATAAAGCAGACCGATATCAATCTCATATCAAAGCAGCATTTCCAGAAGCAATGCTTGAACCTTCTGAACAGATTATTAACAGCATGACTAATCATCCTAAAGATCGTCATGTTGCTGCTGTTGCTGTTCAAGCTAAAGCCGATCTAATTGTCACATTTAATTTGAAAGACTTTTCTCAAGAATCTCTATCACTTTTTGGTATAGAAGCTAAACATCCTGATGATTTTTTGCTCGATTTGTGTGATATTTGTACTACCAGTGCAATGGCTGAAGTTATTCATGAACAAGCGGAAGCACTCAAAAATCCACCCACTACGGTTAAAGATTTATTAGGTCGCCTGAGTCTGCAACTTCCGAAATTTGCAGGAGAAATTCTGTGTTATGAGTATGGTGATCAGTAGGTAGTTATAGATATTTTTTATCAAAATTGCGATCGCATTCCCTTCAAATAATTTCCCTAAACTGACCCTGATAAAAAACCCGGTTTCTGTCTTAATCTTTCTTTCGTGTCTTCGTGTCTTTGTGGTTATTTATACACTTAAAACCGCTTCAAAAGTATTATTACCAGAAACCGGATTTTTTACCCCGATTAATTAAATTAACCCACTTGCACGACTCCGTATTTACTGGTTAATTTATCCAATTGATTGAGTAATAAACTCAGGAACAAACCCACGTCTGTAACAACGCCAATGGACTCCACAGAACCGCGATCGCTAAGTTTAGTTACCACCGCCGGGTTAATATCCACACAGACCATCTTCACCCCGGAAGGCGTCATATTACCAACCCCAATCGAATGCAGCATCGAAGACAGCATCAAAATCATATCAGCGCCCTGCAACAGTTCGGCATAATGTTCTTGGGCCTTAATTAAGTCCATTTGCGTATCCGGTAACGGGCCATCATCCCGAATCGAACCCGCTAAGGAGAAGGGAATGTTATTTTTAACACATTCATACATCACCCCACTCTTGACCAGGCCATTCTCAACGGCGGCGACAATACTCCCATAACGGCGAACACTGTTAATCACTTTAAGGTGATGTCGATGTCCTCCTTTAACTGCGATACCTTGTTTCATATCCACACCGAGAGAGGTTCCCATAATCGATTGTTCCATATCGTGAACCGCGATCGCATTTCCCCCTAATAACGCCTGCACATAGCCTTCACGGATCAGATGGGATAAATGTTGCGCCCCTCCGGTATGGATCACCACCGGGCCAGCCGTCACCACCACTTTCCCGCCCCGATCCCGAATTTGGCGCAATTCCCAGGCGACCTGTTCCACAATTAACTCAACCCGGCGTTCACTCGATACCCCAGCCGACATAAAGCTGAATTCCTGGGGCGCATTCCGAGCTTCCCGGGATTCAGTTTTGCGAATGGTGCGAAGACCGACAACATCCACAACCACCCGTTCTCCGACTTTTAAATCCCGTAGAATCTTACATTGGGCGACAAGACCGTTGGGGGTTTCAGAAATCGCGATCGCGCCGTCCATGCGTTGATTTTGAACCGTTAGCCATTCCCCATTCATCCTGACTTCCGTGGGATAAATGGTCGAGACGTAGAAATCATCGGGGCTAACGCCATCTTGTTCGACAGGTTGTAAGCGGGCGTCCCGTTGGTCATCTTCTAAGGACACCACGCCAATATCAATTAATTGGCTGATAATTTCTTCCATCACCTCATGGGAGGGAGCAGAAATTTTAATCTCGGCTTTCGAGGTACTTTGCCGTTGTTCCCCTAAATTGAAGTTGAGGACTTTGAAACTACCACCGCCTTCGACGATTAAATCTAGGGCGCGGTTAATTAACCCGGCGTCTAATAGATGTCCTTCCATCAGGACGGTGTGGCTTTCAACTTTAACCACCGCATGACGATCAATAATCACAGGTTCAGTGACGCGCAGGGTTAAACATTTAGCAGCCCCTCCTGCTTTTAAAAACTCAGTTAAGGGAGTTTCTAGGACGGTAAAACCAGATTCTTCGATTCTGGCTTTTAGGTTTTCACTGACTTTGTTCATAATCACCATCTGATTCACATTGACGGTGTTACAAGCAAAGTTAACGGCGTCGGGTTCTTCTACAATAATCAGTTTTTCGGGAGGAATTCGCAGTTCTATTAAGCGATTTGAATAGGAATCAAAAGCGGGGGGATAATACATTAAATACCCGCCTTTTAGGGGACAAAAACAGGTATCCAAATGATAAAATCGTTCATCCATTAACCGCAGAGATAAGACTTCAATATCCAGCCATTCGGCAATTAGGGGGTGAGAATCGAGTTCAGATCGAAACCCATATCCCGCCCATAAATAGCGTCCTTCCCGGTCAAATAATGCGTCTCCCGCTCCTTCAAAGGGGAGGTCTTTAGGGAGTTCGTGAACGGTAAATCCTTGACTTTCAAACCAGGTTTTGAAATAGGGTTCTTCCCCTTGACGTTCTTTATGATAAAAACGACTAAGAACGACGGTTTTATCGAGAACTAACCCGGCGTTGGCGGTAAATACCATATCCGGCCAACCTTTGGCGGGGGTTACTAAGTCAACAATGGCGTGATCTTTGATCAGATGGTATAAACTTTGCCATTGTTCTCTAGCCTTGTCAAAGGAGGATTTGTGGATGTTTCCCTCCATCCAAGGATTGATTACATAGTCCACATCATAGTGGTCTGGAGAACACATCAGAAAGCGAATTGATTCTGTCATTTTAGGTAAAATAGGGTAGACGCTACGGTTTTCTACCGATAAGAGATTTGAGTCACTACAAAATCCCACTTAAGCGGTTGCTGAAGGGGGAGTTAGTTCTATAAAAAGCCAACTTTTAATTATATCACCCGAATGTGGACAAGTCTTGTGATTAAATGTCATATTTTCATAACATTGAGTCGAAGGGTGATTAAGGTATTGTTTGATCTTAATTACTTAAAAAATAGCAAATTACTCACTAGAAAAACAACAATATATTTTAAAGTTATCAGTTGACCATCTCGATAACCAGCAATCATGTTGACACGCCCCGACGACCCAATCTGCGATATCAAGGATAACGCGACTTGAGGTGTGGATGATAACTTTTTACTTTTTTACAAATCTTTACAAATCTTTACAGAACAGAACTTTGCATAAAAACGTTAAACACGAGACGTTAAGTAGATCAGAAGACAGAAATAACCTAAAAGGAGTTAAAAAAAGCATGACCCACCCTTGAGGCGTAACAACACAATATACTACATCATTTTGGAGCCATGAATACGACAACAAAACAACAAGGTAAAGAAACCATTCTAAGTGTATTAATGGCTATTGGTTTCCTGGCAACAGTCTTTGGAATTTCTATCTATGGCGAGCAGAAAACTCAGCGAATTATAATATCTGACAACATTGATATTTCTGCCTCTGCCATTGAGTTTAAATTCCTAGAGCCAAATCAGACGTATCCACTGTTAGTTAAAGAGCATTGTCGTCGGAGCCTTCAGCTATTAACTGAAGGAGACATTCTCATCTCTGGAAAATTCGCAGCCGAGACTTTTTCCAGAAACTTGACGATTAACCATAAGGTAAAATCTGAACTTTTGAAGCAATGTTCACAAGCAACGGCTCAACCAACACGCTTTCCCTCAACAAAAGGAACGAATTTACCACTTGTACTAAAGGAAACACAAACACAGATAGAAAATCAACGCAACAACGGAATTAATTATCCGGTAGCTTTAATAATTGTTATTGATGCAGCCGAACCTGTTTCTATCGATAAATTTAATGAAAATACTTGGACTCATGATGTGAAAACTTCTGTAGAAAATTTACTCAAAGAAGGCAATATTGCTCTGGCTTNNGACTTTAGCCACTCTAGCACCAGTTAAATTTTATGACCTTGAAAGTGGTGATAGACAAGCTCTGGAATGGGTTATAAAAACTGCCCGTAATCTTCCTCAAAAATCTCACCAAAATCTAGTTAACTCTAATTAAGGAGGTTCTATGATTTCTGAACAAAAAGTGCTAACCCCTGAACAAGAAAAACGCCGACAAAGATGGGCAAACACTGTTACAGAACGTCCAGAGGTAATTAAATCATTACCAGAGGAAATGCGTAGTTACGTTAAAGCTGGAGTTGAAGCATACACAAAAATGAAAAAACAAGAAACTCAAATTGAGGAAGAAAAACATCTGGATCAAGAACAAAATGAGATTCAAAATGCCAAACTAGAATTTGCTAAATCCCGTAGTCAATATCACACTCCTGATGATAGTTGGCGTTTACCTGAAGCATTTGTTCTTACTATTGTTGTTACAGCTAGTGCAGTTATCTTCGGAGCCGCTGCACAAAACCTAGCTGAAGCAACTGGTAAAAGTGGGGGTTTAGCGACTGCTGGCGGTGTAGTAGTTGGCATTCTAGCTGGTTTTTTGGCTGACGAACATGGCAAAAAAGTTTTTACGGGTTTAGCCATGAAACAAGATTACCAAAACACCCTTAATCAATTAAAACAACAAGGAGAAATAGACCATGAGTAATCTATCGGAAAACAAGGATTTAGCAACCCAAAAAAGTGTAGCAAAACGGCAACTTTTGCGAGAAAAAGAAGGGAAATATCAGAACCAACCATCCCAGATAAATTTAGGCATTTTTATCGGTATGCTGGCGGTGGAATTTTTAGCAGCCTTCGCTTGCGTATATGAAGATAGTCAAGATGCTCTAAAAGCATTAAGTAGT
>DMPJ01000562.1:0-1050 GCA_003456035.1 Planktothrix sp. UBA8402 | reverse complement strand
CGCTGACTACGATAACTACTTGAAAACCGAAAAAGTTAATCAAGAAAATGAGGAGGTATAGAGTATGGCAAATTTTCAAAACAGAGAGGAGCAGCAAGCTGTAAAATTAGTTAAAGTACCGCCTCTCAATAGACCAATTCTGAAGATGCAACCTTTAAAGGTTCAGTTTTTAGTTATTCCAGATCCNNGACCTTAACTATTTGTCTGTTAGACAAATGGATCTAAAAAATCCCGCAACAAGTCTTCAGGAGGTAGAAAATCGGTTTAATCGTCGCTTCTATCAACAACGAATTCCCGAAATTGAATCAGAAGCTCAACAGGAAACATTAGCTCGTTATGAAGCATATAATGAAATACTAAGTAGCTCAATTATTAGACTTCCTGATTTCTTAGAAGATCAATTAATTGATGTTACTGGAATGAATCCCAACCAAACTTTTGAACTAGAAGAATACTTTCGGGAAAAATGTCGGCAGTGGATAGAACAGACTAAAAAACAATTAGAAGAGGATGCAAAGCAATTGGTTCAGAAAGACCAAGAGAGCATTGAGGAATTGCGAAATATTGCTATTACACAATGCGAAGACGAAATTAGCAAGATTCAACAGTGAATCAATTATAAAGAGTGGTGATTATTCAGGATTCTCATCCTGAAATCAAGTTTGATCTAAGGGGCTAGTTGATGCCCCTTAGCAACAATAACCGAAGTAAATTTTTATTCCAAAGGAGGAATTTATGTCTATTGCTTCACCATTACTAAAGATTATTACTTACCTAAAATCTCGACATTGGCAATATATCTATCAACCAGAAAATCAGCAAATTATTACGGGTGTTAAGGCAGATAATTTCAAGCGTTTAATGATTATAATTCGGTCATTAGAAGATGGAGAACGGTTAGAAATTGAAGTCCCAGAATTAATTAAAGGAATTAACCCTAATCCCTATAAAAAAATTCTCTTTCAAACCCTACTTTCTCTTACTAATGAAACGAAAATGGTGCGGTGGGAATATGATGCTTTGACAGATCAAATCAATGCTAAGATTGAA
>DMPJ01000348.1 GCA_003456035.1 Planktothrix sp. UBA8402 | reverse complement strand
CTTAAAATACTAATCCTAGAGCGATCGCCTTTATTGATATAAAAGAAGCGATCGCTATCTGTTTATCCTTGTTCATAAAACCTCTGCTCCTGTCGTGTGGCTTTTCGGGCGCTGATGATTCGTACCCTTTCTAATCGATCAGTGTGTGCAACAATTAAAAGTTGCCCAAACCTAGATATACAAAGGATAGCGGCGTTTTTTGTTGGGATTTGAAACACGAAGGCACGAAGACACTAAGGTTTGAGAGGTATTTCTATCTCCATCAGGAAGTCAGGAATTTAAGGGATGAAAATACGCCCGATTCCCATTGAGTTTTCGATATCAATTGCGATCTCGATCAAACGTGCAGCACACCTTTCTCTATAACTTCTTTCTTCCATTCTATCTATACTTCCCAGAGTAATTACTGGCAGAGAATAGTTCCCCAAAGCCATGTTGCTTGACCTTCAATGTTATGATCTATCAAAAAAATCATGTCCTAGACTCAATTTTGGCTTTCCAAGCATTCAGTTTAGCGCGTATTGCTTCTTGTTCAGGCTTTGAAGATATTGTGGCAATTTGAGCAAATCGTTCCCGGTTACGATTTTCCCAGTATTGATGAATTTCTTCTGCTTGTTGTAAAACAATTTGATATTCTGCTTCAACTTCAGTACGGTATGTCTCAATATAAGAGATGGCTGCGTCAAACTGTTGATCGGTGATGTAAAATTTGTGACGAATTAAATTGAGGGGATAACCAGCATGAATGTAGTCCATTAACTGATAGAGTGTAATTCGAGTACCTGCGATTGTTAGTCCTCTTTCTGTACGAATAATAGCTGTTTGTTCGTTAGATAAAGTTGTCATACTTATAGTCTCCTAGAAGTTATTTCTATTTTAACTCACCGAGACTCCAACATTAACAAGATCATCATCTTCTAGGAGCATCTCAATTACCTCACGCAGATTCTCCTGTAACTCATCCAATGTTTCTGCCTGGGAATGTGCGCCAGGAAACCCAGGAATATAACCAACGTAAAGATTGGTATCAGAATCTTTTTCGATTATAGCAGTAAATGTTTTCATAAGATTCGATGAATGATTGTCGCCCAACTACATTTCCTTCTATTATTTATGCCGTCCTAACCAATGTACCACCAAATCCTCATTATACCTTGAAATACTAATCCTAGAGCGATCGCCTTTATTGATATAAAAGAAGCGATCGCACCCAAAATTATAATCAAATTCCTCCCCACTCACGATCGCAAAATATCATCTACAAGAACCGTACCACCATCACAAAAATCTATACTGAGATGATAATCTTCAAGTAATGCAGTCCCGATGAGCGGACGATGACCCATTCCTAGCACTGCAACATCTTTTTCTACACCATTCCACAAAATAGTTGCCAAATAAACGTTAGTTGCCACATTGGAATTATCTGCTAACTTTGCATTAATTTGTCCAAGATAATGCAACCCAAGTTTAGCAATCTCAGGAGATGGCAAAGTCAAGAAACCTTCAAAACCTGTATCAACAACACACTCAATTTCTATGTCTAAATTTTCTGGGAGACGCAGAATTAAACCAATTCGAGCTTGCAGCCCAACTACAATTCCTTGTATCATTCTGCCGTCCTGACCAATGTACCACCAACGGCATAAACCGCATTAAAACCAATCCGTTCCGCCCAAATTATTGCATTAGCCTGTTTAGCCTGTAATTTGCGACTCGTTACTACCAAGTCTTCACCAATTTCATATTCACCCGTCTCCACATTAATTGAAACAATCTTGCCAATATTCTCCGGTGTTTCTACTTGAGCGCGGATAACATTCTCATAAAGTTCTTTACCCCGTGTTTTATCAAAGACTTGTTCGGCCGGAATGCCAGTAACTTCACCACTATCCATTTCGCGATCGCGTCTTTGGGCTTCCTCACTCCAGCTAGATACAACTTCTGCATCGTTTTCCCTACTTTGTCCCAAGTGTTTTAGAAGTCGCGAGAGCAATATTACTTGAGCATCCCTTGGTAATGCCATCACTTCAGCTTCCAGATTTTCAATAGTCATAGTATTTAAGGATTTTATCATAGATCAATTCTATCATACTTGGGAATCAACAACTGCTGATTACTTCATTAACTGCTTTTCTCGTTTCAAGATTCTACCTTAAAATACTAATCCTAGAGTGATCGCCTTTATTAATATAAAAGAAGCGATCGCACTTCTTCAAAAACCTCAACTTCACTTTATGGAATGAAAAGCCGACTTACACCCATATAACTATTAATATTAAGCACAATCTCAATTAGACGCTCAACACAACGTTCTCGATATTCCCAATCATTCAGTAATCTATCAGCGTTTCCAATCGTAATCACAGGTAATGAATCAGGGGTATTTTCTTCACGCATTACTTGTTCTAAAGAATCCTTACCTTTCATACTGCGATTAGCCGTGAGCAAAATCATCTGATTTTCTTGAGCCAGTCGCCAAACAACTCTATCATCGCTATTAATAGGCAATTCCATTTGTGCAAAGGTAACAAAACGCATGGGAATGATATCAAGCCAACCTTGATTAGCAATAGCTCCAAAGAAAATCATGGCCTGTCCATTGAGATTATGATCTATCAAAAAAATCATACTTTAGCCTCACGTTTTGCCTTAGCTGCTCGCAGTTTTTCCCATGCAGCTTCGGTTCCAGGTTGG
>DMPJ01000514.1 GCA_003456035.1 Planktothrix sp. UBA8402 | reverse complement strand
AGGGATTATAAGGTATTGCGACTGCTCGCTCCTGGAACCCTTGATATATTTAGTTTTCGAGGTACGATTCTGACAACCTGAATTGAATATATCATTTCAGCCATCGACTTGTCAACAGGCAAAAATAAAAAACCGCTAAAACCCTATCCTCATAAAGCATTCAGGAATTCTGACAACCTCCTCACCGCCTGAAGACACCCCAAACCCATAACAGATAAACATTTCAGACCCAAAATTCCCCCTTCCATTTTGAACAGCTATAGGTTGTCGGAAATTCACCCCCATCAGCGCGGCTGAGTTGGTTGGCTAGGAATAGATTTGAGTTGAGATTGGCTAACTTGCCACCAAATCGCAAAACCCCCAGCAATTAATATCGCAAATAAACTTAAAATAAAAACTACTTCTTTCCACTTGGACATCGGCTTAGATATCGGTTGAATTTCCTGCTCAGAAACCGATTCACCATATAATAAAACCTTAGATGCTTCTGTAGGTTCAGACTCCAAAGACTCTGATTTTGTTGCCAGAGGTGTAGTTTCTACTAATACCAACTTATGAGGAGAAACACCACAATACGTTAAAACCACAGAAATATTATCATGACCATTCTTCTCATTAGCAATATCAATCCATCCCTGTACCGCCGACTCTAAAGATTGTTCCCCATTTAACACCGAAGCCGAAAAATCTTGCCAACATTGTTCCACCCGTTGATTATCACTTAATCCATCCGAACATAATAATAATAATCCATCTTCCTCAATAATAAATCGTTGCACCATTGGCCGTAAAAATTCCGCTTCCCGGGTTCCCAAAGCCTGAGTTAAAGCACCCGAACCCGACCGTTGAGCAGCATCCCAATATAAACTCCGACCATGACGAACTTCTCGATTTGCCACATCATCATCAATAGTTAATTGCTGACAGGAATTAGCCGTTATCCAATAGGCGCGACTATCCCCCACATTGACAAGATATAATTCATGGCAATTATTTAAATCAATGCCTTCAGAGGTTTTAACCTTTTGAGGTAACTGTAAAGCCATCACTAATGTAGTTCCCATCCGTTGTCTAAATTCTCGCCCCTGTTCATTATTTTGGGCGGCAATTACATTATTAACAACCCTAGTAATNNGCTGCAATTACATTATTAACAACTCTAGTAATTTCTTGCAGTTGTTCGATAATTAATTCCGGCGGTGCTAATTCCTCTTGCTGAGAAATTTCCGTCATAAAACTATGAATTAAAGGCTTTAGAGATTGTACCGCTAATTGACTAGCTACTTCGCCGCCATCGTGACCCCCCACCCCATCACAAACAATACTTAAATGGGGAATAAGTTTATCATTAGGATAAAGATTAAAATTCCGCACATCGGTCAAACCCGGATAACAACTATCTTCATTATGGGAACGTTTTACCCCCACATCTGTTAGTCCAGTTACCGCTAAATGTAATGGTAATTGAGCCGACTGTTCCATTAATAATTGATTCAGTTGACTCGCCACTTCTTTTAACGAGTCCTCCTGATGACGCATTAATTGATGAATAGTTTGTAAACGATACTGTATGCTAGGATGGGCCGTTTCTATAAAAGCTATCCAAGATTCTGCTAAGTCTCGTTGAGTCGGTTGGACTTTGCCATGATGCAATTCTCGCAACCGCACCCGCCAACCGTCCGCCCGTAGGTTATCCTTAACAAATAAACTATAGGCCGCCCCCTGTTCGGTTAAAGGTATCCACAGTTGTAGCATTTGCCATAACCAATACACCTGACGCACCGCCGAAGTTTTTGGCCAGACTTCCACCAAGGTCGGGAATAGTTGACCCCGACTATCAACGGGAATATTATCTAATAATAGGGTTTCTGTCCCTTCTGGGGGAATACTCAAGGCATACACCCCAAACACTCCAGGAATATGCAAATGATGGGGATATAAATATAAATAGGATAATATCGACTCCGAGAGGATATCGGGCAAAATTGGTGGGGCGCCGGGTTTAGTATCTAACCAGACTTGGGGGAAAGTCACATAATAACGATTTCCCACCAACTGACCCGGTTGAATTTGTCCCGCACCCGCACCCGTAGCCCACAAATAACGATAGGTTAGGGGAGTTTGGCAATGGTCACAAATTTGATTCCCTAAAGGGTTACGCGGTTGGGGACAAGCGGGGTTGGTGCAATGTATGGGCGGCGGCGCCGAAGTGCTAATTTGAAATAATTTTTGTAAGGACACGGCTAAAATTGTTAATAGGGGACGTAATCGTAGAAAGGCTAATAATATAAAACGATTGTAGCTTCTATTGATTTATCAGAGGTTTCAGGTTAACACAAGCATCTATAACAATCCTAATTGAGTTGTGAAAAAAACCTGTAGGGGTTGGGAGACCNNGGTAATGAGTAATGGGTAATGGGTAATAGGCCATGAGTTTTGGACTAATAACTGGTAAGGGCGGGTTCATCGAGATTTAGGTGATTAACAAAGATCTAAAATAACCCGCCCCTACAAATGGGTTTGATATAATCAGGAGATCAAATAATGAACAGAAAACTCAAAATCGGATTACAATTTAGCGGAATTTTGCTATCAATTTTAATTGCTAATTCTGCTCCTATTCAAGCAATGGAAACCCATGCAGAACCCTCTAACAATCAATTTCGGACAATAGAACAGCCCTTATCAACAAAAATGGTAGTTACGGCGGGAGGTTTAACCTTAATTGGATTAGAATTGTGGTGGTTTTTCTTGAGTAAACCCAAAGCCAAAAAAGCAACCATCAATCAGGATATTCAAGAATTAGAGATTAAGGAGAAATCTTGAAACCCGTTAAAACGTTAGAATTCCTGATCTGGCCAGTCTAAATGATTTGTGATTAAAACCTGTAGGGGTTGGGAGACCCAACCCCTACGATAAAATGTTACAACCTATTTAGGATTGCTATAGTACAGTGATACATAGAAAGTACCGATTATTCAAACATGAACACTGAATCTTATATTTTCGTTGCGGGTGCGAGTCGGGGCGTCGGGCGAGAAGTGGTTAAATACCTCCGAAACCAACAGATAAACGTCAAAGCGCTATTAAGAACACCGGACACTCGCCCAGAGTTGGAAGCAATGGGAGTGCGGGTGGTAACTGGGGATGCTTTAAATATAACGGCTGTTGAACAGGCGATATTGGGCACGGAAACGATTTCGGCTGTTATTAGTACCATTGGTGGTTTACCTAAAGATGGAGAGAGGGCGGACTATTTAGGGAATAAAAATTTAATTGACGCGGCGGTGAAAGCGGGCGTCGGGAAGTTTATTCTTGTATCTTCTATTGGTAGCGGGGATAGTGTGGTCGCCTTACCTCCTCAAGCGTTAGAAACCTTAAAATCGGTTTTGGTAGAAAAGGAAAAAGCCGAACAGCATTTAATTAATAGTGGACTGAATTATACCATTATTCGTCCTGGGGGGTTAAAGTCTGAACCCGCCACCGGAAACGGCGTATTAACGGAAAATTATCGGGTAGCAGGAACTATTCATCGGGCTGATGTGGCTCAATTGGTCTGTGATTGTTTATGTTTAGATGGGGCAAATAATAAGATTTTGTCAGCTATTGACCGGAATATGACCTACGGACAACCGGATTTTGAGGTTTTGAATTTAGGTTAAGTCGGGGCGGGTTTTTGTA
>DMPJ01000387.1 GCA_003456035.1 Planktothrix sp. UBA8402 | reverse complement strand
TCTGGATCTCTGGATCTGGATCTCAAATTTTTGGGTTAACGCTATGGTTCAAGTCTCTATTGATGCTCTAATTGATCTGGCAATTTCTGGTGAGGGTGTGGTTAGTTTCCCGACGGATACGGTACCCGCTTTAGCAGTACGTCCCGAGCGAGCGGAATTGATTTTCCAGACCAAACAACGCAGTCCAGATAAACCATTAATCTTAATGGCCGCCACACCGGAAGCGTTATGGCCCTATGTGAAGGGGACGGTGGAAGAATTATTAGTTTGGAAAAGTATCGCCGGGCAGTATTGGCCAGGTGCCTTAACTTTGGTATTACCTGCTTCTGAAAAAGTTTCTCCGACAATGAATCCGGCTGATCCGTCTACAATTGGGGTAAGGGTTCCCGATTGTGCGATCGCTCAATCCATTTTAGCCCGCACTGGCCCGATGGCAACCACTAGCGCGAATTTATCAGGACAACCGCCCTTATTAACAATAGCTGAAATTAATCATCAATTTCCCGAGGTTTTGACGTTATTTTCCTCGGAATTTGATCCAACGATCACTCCATCCACCCTACCTTCAACGGTGGCAAAATGGGAAAGGAATGGTCAATGGACAATCTTACGACCGGGGAATTTAGTAATCAGTTAACAGTTAACAGTTAACAGTTAACAGTTAACAGTAAATAAAGAATACCAATCTGTTGATAAACTTCGAGCTTACAAACTGTTGTTCAAGTCTTATACTAATAACTGATTCGGTGTTGACCAATAACTAATCAACTCTTACACTGATAACTGATCACTGATTACTGATAACTGAAATGGGTTGGAGCGAATTTTTATATTTCGGTTTTGGGTTAGGGTTAGGGGTTAGCCTCCATCAGCTATGGCGGGGAAAAAGAACAAAATCCCCCGACCCGGTTGGGACAGAAAACACCTCCAAAGAGGTTGATTATCAACCGCAGGTGCAAACCCTGTCTTATCAATTGAAACAAACTCAACTTGCCTATCATTCGGCGACGGAATTAAGTTTATTTAAAGCGGGGTTTTTGGCGCGGACGTCCCATGAGTTGCGATCGCCCCTTAGTAGCATGATTGGTACGTTACAAATAATTATCTCGGATCTTTGTGAAAACCCAGAGGAGGAGCGAGAATTTATCCATCACGCCCACACATCGGCGTTAAAAATGGTGGGATTATTAGATCAAGTGATTTTTGTATCTAAAACAGAATATGGCACAGACACAATGGATATTCATGCTATTGGGTTAGCAAAACTCATGGATGAAGTAGAAGATTTAACTTGTATTCAGGCGGCAAATCGTAGTATTAGGTTAAAAATTGATCCTCCTGATAATGATATTTATGTGATGGCAGATTTACCTCGACTGCGACAGGTTTTAGTGAGTTTAGTGGATACTGCGATCGCTCAAATGAGTGAGGGAAGTGTGAATGTTTCAGCACATCCTTCTCCCGAAACAGGATTTGTGCATATTTGGGTTGATGATCAACGTCCGGTTAGTGCTTGGAGTGAGTCTTGGGATTTATTAAAATCTACATTAGATATTGATCAACCTCCGTTTGAGCAAGGGACTTTATCCCCAGGAATGCGGCTGTTGATGAATCAAACTTTATTAAGTTTAATGAATGGTCGTTTAGAAATTTTAGCTATTCCTTCTGAGGGAGAAGATTCTAATTTTAATCGGACTCAATGTTCGATTCCCTTAGCAAAACCATAACGCACTATTTTAGACAGTTTAAGCTCTAATTAAGTTAGAATATTGGCAAACTCTAATCGTAACCTAATATGACTAAAACTCTTGATGTTACTGGCTTGACTCCTGAACAAATCGAGCAAATTGATGCAATGATCAACACATTTAGGGGTATCAATAAACATCAACACCCATTAACAGAAGATCAAATATCAGAATTTGATCCAACGGAGTTGTTTTTTGAAAGTGAAATCCTTCAACCGTTTAATCGGAGTCTGCTTTATGGCAACAGAATCTAAACGAATTTATCTTGATACCAACGTTCTCGCTTATGTTGCTAATACCAAAGCACCTCACCACAGGTCTGCATTAGAAATCTTTCGACCCTGTGAAACAGAAATTCTCTGCGTTTGATCACAAGTTTTAGCAGAATTTTACTCCTACATTACGAATCCTGCTATCTTAGCAAAACCCTTAGAGCCAACAGAAGCTATTAAGCGCATTCAACGAATTTGTCAAATGCCTCATGTCCGCTTGCTCTCAACTCCTCTCGATCTTTTTGAAGGTTGGATGAGGTTATTAGAAGAACGACCTGTGACCAGTGGAGGAATTTTTGACTTACTTCATATTGCGATTATGTTATCTCATCAAATCACCACTATTTACACTTTCAATGTTAAGGATTTTTCTTGGTGTTCCCAAATTCAAGTTATTGATCCTAGTCATCTTTGAAAAGTTCCAATAAATGCTGGAATAGTTCATCAAACTTAACTGTAAATAACCCAATAGAGACGTTGCATCCAACGCCCCTACTAATAAATTAAAATCCCATAACTTTTGCCACCGCTTCCATTTCTGGTGCAATTCCGGCTTTGAATTTATTGTTGCTGTGAGTAATAGCCGTATCGGGATCTTTTAACCCATTTCCAGTTAACACACAAACAATTTTAATCCCTTCTGGAACCTGATCTTTGACTTTCAATAATCCGGCAACGGACGCGGCACTCGCGGGTTCACAGAAAATCCCTTCCCCAGAAGCTAATAACCTATAGGCATCGAGAATTTCTGTATCAGTAACAGCGTTAAAACTACCTTGACTGGCATCTTTAGCAGCCACCGCCATATCCCAACTGGCTGGATTTCCAATGCGGATGGCTGTTGCTAAGGTTTCGGGGTTTTCCACCGGATGGCCAGAAACTAACGGTGCGGCTCCGGCGGCTTGAAATCCCATCATTTGAGGTAAACGAGAAGATTTTCCAACAGAATGATATTGACAAAATCCCATCCAATAGGCGCTAATATTCCCGGCATTGCCCACCGGAATACATAACCAGTCGGGGGCATCTCCCAGGGCATCTACTATCTCAAAGGCGGCGGTTTTTTGGCCTTCTAAACGATAGGGATTGACAGAATTAACTAAAGTAATCGGATAATTTTCAGCCATCTCCCGCACAATATTTAGTGCCTGGTCAAAATTGCCCTTAATTGCTAAGACTTCCGCCCCATATAATAAGGCTTGGGCCAGTTTCCCTAACGCCACATAACCATCGGGAATCAAGACAAAGGCTTTCATTCCGGCTCGACGGGCATAGGCCGCCGCCGACGCCGAGGTATTTCCGGTACTAGCACAGATGACGGCTTTGCTGCCTTCCTCTTTGGCTTTGGAAATCGCCATGGTCATGCCTCGGTCTTTGAAACTGCCTGTGGGGTTGAGTCCGTCATATTTGAGATAGACCTGCACCTGTTTGCCAATGAGTTCGGCAATGCTTGGGGCTGGAATCAAGGGCGTGTTGCCTTCTTGTAGGGTAATAACGGGGGTAGATTCAGAAACAGGTAAATAGTTGCGGTAGGCTTCAATCAGACCGGGCCAGCACTTTAATGAGGACTGGGTTGTAGGCAAAGTCAACGTCATCTCGGTAGTAGTTAATAAATGAAAAATAATCCGTTTAAGGATTGACAAATAGACAAATTCATGGTATGAGAGAACCCACTTAACGATTTAGATCCATAAACTTGATCAGTTGACAGGATCAGCCGTTGGGTGTATTCCTTATTTAGTTTACCTTCTTGTTTACATTCCGTGAAAAAACCAATCAATTTTGATGTTTTTTTCAATGGCAGTAGACCTTGATGGTAAAATATAGTTAAGATTTGTTGAGCTAACATTTTTAGATGTCAAATCAACTGCTGATGTCCACTCGTTCCTCGACCGTATCTGGGACTCAAACCTTAGATGCCCCTTCAAGCCGGACTTCCGGTTCTGTTATGTCTAAGCCACTGACGATTGATACGATGAAAAATCTGTACAGCGCCGACCAGCAAGTGAAATTTCTGCATTTGCACGCTGAAGTTGAAACCTTGCTCTTGGAATTGCAAACCATTAAGCAACAGCGCCAAGAAACAACATCACCCGCATAGACTTGTTGAGTTCCTAAGTTCAACTCCCGATCCCCACCATCACTAGCTGGGTTTAGCCAAAACTGCTAAACACCTCCGTTTTCGGTGAACTCCGTTTAGAAAAAGTTACCCTCGGAGTCGAGCCGAAACGGATAAATGGAAAGAGCCTGTTTTTTCGAGACAGGTGCTGTTTTTCAGAGAAAATTGGGTGATTTCTCAGGCTACCCATCGAAAATTGGGAACATAAAACCCCGTCACTCTAGTACGACCCTAGCCTTTAGTGCTAAGGAATTTAAAAGTTTAAAAGATTCTATGACATTATCATCTGTTCAACCTCAAACCTTAGCATCTTCTGCTAATTCCCCATCAAATTTACGTTTAAAAGACATTATCAAGAGTCTCCCCCGTTAAGTCTTTCTCAAAGATCAGAAAAAAGCTTGGATGACTGTTTTTATTAATGTTGTTCTTGCTGTTGCCGGCTATTTTGCTATTGCTTACTCTCCCTGGTTTTTACTCCCCTTTGCTTGGATTTTTACCGGAACAGCCTTAACGGGGCTTTTCGTCATTGGTCATGACTGCGGACATCGTGCTTTTGCTGACCGTCGTTGGGTTAATGATTTAGTCGGTCATATTGCTTTTCTTCCCTTAATTTATCCCTTCCACAGTTGGCGTTTAGGACATAATCATCATCACAAACATACAAATAAACTGACTGTAGATAATGCTTGGGAACCCTGGAAAATANNAATAGAAAATTATGAAGCCGCCAGTCCCGTTGTACAAGTTGCCTATAAATTAACCCGAGGACGGCTTTGGTGGTCAGGATCAATTTTCCATTGGGCAATTGTTCACTTTGATTGGCGCAAATTTGAAGGCAAAGGACGGGAACAGGTTAAATTCTCTTCTCTATTTGTGATTGTATGTGCTGCGATCGCATTTCCCACCATGATTTTTACCCTGGGAATTTGGGGTTTTGTTAAATTCTGGTTAATGCCTTGGTTAGTTTACCATTTCTGGATGAGTACCTTCACTCTGGTTCATCATACTGCCCCAGGTATTCAGTTTAAAGAACCTCAAGATTGGGATGAAGCATTAGCTCAATTATCAGGAACTGTTCACTGTAATTATCCGGCTTGGGTTGAGTTTTTATGCCACGATATTAATGTTCACATTCCTCACCATATTTCTACGGCTATTCCCTTCTACAATTTACGGAAAGCTTATCAAAGTCTCCAAGATAATTGGGGTGAATATCTCTATCCTGAATCTGATTTTTCCTTGTCTTTAATGACTGATATTGTCGATAAGTGTCATTTCTATGACTCTGAAAAGGCTTATACTTCCTTTACGGAATACAACAAGCATTAATTAGAGTCCTAAAGGACTCACTACTAATTTATTAGGAATAGGGGAAACAGACAGTTTTGATCTTCAATCCTGATCAATGTCGCAATGAAAGCGAGGTAGAAAGTAAACTGATTGTCAGTTATTTACTCCCTGAGTTGGGCTATACTCCCGATACTTGGCATCAAGAGATCACCTTTGGTAATATTCGCTTAGATTTCCTATCTTTTGCCGTTCAAGTTATTCCATTTACCCTCAATGCAGATTCTCCTTTAAGTTTAGTTTTAGAGGCAAAACACCCTAAACAAAATTTAGATCGGCATATTCGGAAACTGAAACGCTATCTAACAAGTTTAAATGTTAGATATGGTTTATTAACTAACGGGAAAGAATTAAGAATCTATGCCAGATTGACCGATGAAGTTAAATTAGTTTTTCAATGTCAAGGCAATGAAATTCAGGCAAGAATAGAAGAAATTAA
>DMPJ01000193.1 GCA_003456035.1 Planktothrix sp. UBA8402 | reverse complement strand
GTGCTCTAACCAATTGAACTACAGTCCCTTGCTGTCGTTCTTTTTTTGCGACAATTTCTATTATTACCGCTTTTTTAAAATTTGTCAACACTTTCTAGGAAGTTTTTTTTGAGTTGGCTTTTGGCTGAGTTCCAGCAGAGATAGACTGAAGAAAACAAATCAGGAGTAATTCCCAATGAATTTAGGGTTGAAGCCATTAGACAGGTTAACTCAGCACCAACTGAACACTTGGGTTGAGGAAGCCAGGTGGCGGAGTCAATTAGGTCAATTACCTACCTACATCCCCGAATTAGCCAGGGTCAACCCCCAGGAATTTGTGGTACAAATCCTAACTGTCCAGGGCCAATCTTACCAAGCGGGGAATCAAATGCTACGGTTTCCGGTGATGAGTGTGATTAAGTCATTTTTACTATTAAATCGACTGCTGGAATTAGGAGGGGAGCGGGTCTGGTCGCAAGTGGGTGTTCAACCTTCAGNNTCAGATCAACCGTTTAATTCCCTCGAACAACTGGAATCCGATCACGGATGGCCGCGTAATCCTATGATTAATAGTGGAGCGATCGCCTTGGCTGGATTACTTCCCGGACAGGATGCTGATACTCGCTGTCAATATCTGTGTTCCTGGTTAAATAAATTAGCCGATTGTCAGTTAATTTTAGATCAAGATATTCTGGAGTCCGTGCGTTCAGCCCCAAATCCCAGAAACCAAGCCCTCGTTTCCACACTTCATGCTTCGGGTTATGTTGAGCATCCCGATTTAACCTTAGATACCTATAACCAAATTTGTTGTTTATCAGCCACTATTTCAGATTTAGCCAAATTGGGTTTGTTATTGCTACAACCGACTAACTCCCAGTGGGAAGCCGCCTGTCGCATTGTCAAAGCTTTAATGATCACCTGTGGGTTATACGAAACATCAGGACAGTTTGCGGTGCGGGTGGGAGTCCCGACTAAATCGGCGGTCAGTGGGGCGGTATTATCAATTATTCCTCAACAGGGAGCGATCGCTTGTTACAGTCCTCCCCTTGATCTTGAAGGAAATTCTATTGGCGGTTTATTTTTTATTGAAAAAATGGCTAAAACTTTAAATTTGAGTCTGTTTAATTAATTTCAGATTGATTTTTGGTTGGGGGCGATCGCAGCATCAATGATTCAGTTCAATTATATATTGCCTGAGAACAGGAGATAAACAGTAGAAATGGTCTGGCTTTTCTAGCCAACACCGTCTGAATAGAGATTGTAGGGCGTTGAATAAATCTGAGGAAGGAATTTGTCCCCTGATCAAAAGTTGGGCTAAATTTACAGGTTGCTCTTGCTGAACTAATTCTAAAATAACTTGTTTTTCCAGAGGAGATAAACGATTAAATTGCTGTTGTAAATTATCCTTTAAACTTTGGGGTAAAAAAATAGGATTATTTTCAATAATTTTATCCCCAAAATCTTCCATTTCTGGGATAAAATTTGCTATTATATTTAACCATAATGGATTACCTTGATAGTGATAAATTATGGGGGTTAATTTTTCATCTTCTCCCAATTCTTGTTCTCGAAAAAACTCTGCTATAGCTGTTGTTTCTAATCCTCTAATGGTTAGGGTTTTAAATTTAGGATTTGAGCTTCTAATTTCAGCTAATTCTATGGGTTGTTCCCAACCGATGAGCAGAAAACAACTTTGATGAGATAATTCTTCTATCTGTTTGAATAAATAGCGAAATTCTTCATATTCTGATTGATATTGTCCTGCTAGTTGATTACTAAGAAACAGGTTGTGAATATTATCAATAACAACTAAACAGCGATGCTTCTGTAAATATTTAATCGGTTTTAAACGCTTTCCATTTTTAGGGATTAATTCACTGTCTGTATTTGGGTCAAATAATTCTATTAATTCGGCTTGAAATTCAGTAAAAGTTGAGGCGTGATCTAAATTGTACCAAAGAATATATTCAAAATTATGTTTAATTTCTTGTAGAAATTTTACCGCTAGTTGGGTTTTGCCAATACCACTGATACCTGTAATAGTAATCAAGCGACAATGTTCTTGTAAAATACAGGTTTGCAGGGTTTCAAGTTCGGAAGTGCGATCGTAAAAAACACCTAATTCTGGCATTTCACTTAATTCGTGATGTTCAGTTGGTGGTTGTTGATAATCTGAATTTGAGTTGGGTATATCTGGCGGTTGTCTGGTTTTTTCACAAAAATTAATGTTCCTAATCTGTACAGATTCTTGTGCAATATTTGATAAAAATAGGGAATGTGATGAAAATAGTGAGACTTGTAACCTTTCCATTGCTGATCTTAAATTTGATTTATTAACTTCTTCTCCTAATGATTCTGAAAAAATATGCCATAATTTTGCTCCAATATCCCTAACATAGCTCTCGTTGCAATGAAAGTCTTCTGCAATTTTTTCATAAGTCTCTCCTTGTATAGTTCCCCGTACAACTTTGTCCTGTAAGTCATTAAGGTGCTGACCTGTTTTAGCAAATACCAGATCATCAGTCAGTTTCAACATTTCGTCAAGAGTCATACAGTATAGCAGATTTTATGATTACTCCTATTATACTAAACAGTTTCCAACAATTA
>DMPJ01000572.1 GCA_003456035.1 Planktothrix sp. UBA8402 | reverse complement strand
AAATCTAAAACATTATTGATTAAATGGAGCAGATAATCACCACTGCGACGAATGATTTCTAAATTTTCTTGTTGATAGGCGGGAAGGGATAAATCATGGCTCATTAATTGAGCAAATCCCAGAATTGCATTTAAAGGAGTTCTTAATTCATGGCTCATATTGGCAATAAAAATACTTTTAGTTTTATTGGCAAATTCGGCGGATTCTTTGGCTTTTTGCAGTTCTAATTCTACTTGTTTGCGATCGCTAATATCTAAAGCAGTTCCAAACAGTTGGAAAATATTTTCCTGTTCATCTCTAACTCCTTCTCCTCGAACTTCTAAATACCGAATTGAACCATCAGCGCGAATAATTCTATAATCTAGTTCATAGGAAATTCCCGATTGAATAGCTTGTTTAATATGATATTCAATATGGCGAAGATCTTCAGGATGAACATACTGTAAATACTCAACATAACTAGATTCAGTATGGGATTTTTCTAATCCAAAAATTCTCAACATTTCTTCTGACCAAATCATTTTTTGAGTAGCGACATCAAATTTCCAATTACCAATATGAGCAATGCGTTGAGCTTCCACTAATGCTTCTTCACTTTGTCGTAATTTTTCTTCAGTAATTTTTAGTTCAGTTAAATTTCTAATACTAATTACCACTCCAGAAATATTTTGATTTAGTTCATAATAAGGTGCATAGGTAATACTCAAAAATTGATGTTCTAGGGATGGTAAATCTGACCAACAATGATAATGAATTACTTCTCCTTCTAAACACCTTTCTAAGTTAGGTTTCATAATCTGTTCAAATTGATCTTGACCGACAAAATCCATCACAGGATGACCTATTAATGTTTCCAAAACTTGATGATACAGACTCAAATAAGCCGGGTTAGCTAACTGATAGGTATAGTTACGATTAATCAAACAAATTTTATCCGTTGTCGCCGCCACAATTCTCTCGTAACGGCGCAAGGCTTCCTCCGTGCGTTTACGTTCACTAATATCTTCACAAATTCCCATCGCAGCAATAATTTGACCTTGGGAATTTCTAACTAAAGCTGTAGATAAACTAATATCTACTAAAGATCCGTCTTTGCGTAGACGTTTTGTTTCCACTTGGCTCAAGGTATTGGCTGAAAAAGTATGATCAACTATTTGTTGAAATTCCTGTTGAGAATCCCTAGTAATCATCGGTAATTTTTGACCAATTACCTCATGCAAATTCCAACCAAAAATGCGTTCAGCCGCCGGATTCCAAACTAATATTTTACCACTACGATCAATAACATCAATCGCCAANNACCGGGGCGGCTTGAATTGTAGCTTGTAATAGATCATTAACCTCTTGTAAGGCGGCTTCAGTATGTTTCCTTTCCGTAATATCTTCATAAACAGTTAAAAATAATTCTCCCCATTCATCTTCTAATAATACCGTTGAAACTAATAGGGTTTTAGTTTCTCCAGATTTAGTAATAATCGTTGTTTCAATATTATGTAATCCGCCTTCATTGATTACCTGTTGTAAACGTTCGCTTACCTGTTGATAAGTCATCTGATCAGGATCAAGTAACTGCATAAAATCCAGGTAGTTTTGAGTATCTTCTAAACTATATCCTGTGATCTTTTCTATTTGAGAATTAAAAATTAAAAAATAGCCAAGGCTATTACTCAAAGTGATTCCATTTGCAATAGTTTCAATCACGGTTTGTAAGCGTTTTTGAGTGATTCTTAGTTCAAATTCAGCTTTTTTTCGATCAGTAATATCAACCCAATATGCAACTATTTCTAAGGGTTGACCTTTGGGATCTCTAACTAACCGCATTTGCATATCTAACCAACGATAGGTGCGATCAGAATCTAAAAATCTATATTTATAACTAAAGATATCTCGCTTTAAAATCTGCTTTAATCCTAAACGCAATAGTTTAATATCTTCAGGATGAACATTACTTAACCAAAAGCTAGGATTTCTAATAAATTCGTGAGCATAATAACCCAAGGAACTGTGAACATTATCACTCATAAAGGTAATATCATAGCTTTCCTGGGGTTGACAACTAAAAATCACAGCCGGACTAACGGTAAGTAAATATTGTAACCGTTCACTCACAGACCGTAATTCTAATTCCATTCGTTTGCGTTCTGTAATATCTAATAATACCCCACCCACTCCAGAAACACAGCCTTGAATATCAGTAGATAAGGGAAAAAATGAAGCCATCCAATAATTTCTAATTCCTGGACTGGTATATTCTCCACTAATTTCTAAATCCAGAATTGAGTTTCCTTTAGTTAACACTTCATCACTAACAAATTCTAAAATAGTTGTATATTTGCAAAAAACATCTTGCAGGGATTTACCAATATGATCGGTCGCCGGAATTTGGTGCATTTGAGCGATGGAATCGTTAACTTTAATAAACCGTTTTTGATGGTCTAAAATCAATAAACCCGCCGGAGCGCAAGCAAAAAAGGCATCTAACCAAGATTCTCGTTGAGCTAATTCTCGTTGCAGAGTTTGACGTTCTGTAATATCTCGTCCTTCAGCAATTAAAAGTTTAACTTTTCCGGCTTCATCTAATAATGGACGCAGGGAAAAATCAATCGTTTTAATTTGATTTCCTTGACCTAAAATATCAATTTCATAGCGAATAAATTCCCCTTGAGCCGCCCGATAAATTGCATCTTGGAGTTGGGTTTGGGTTGGGAGAGAAATCGCCCACCAGCCGCACTCCCAAAAGGGTCGATTTATCACATCTTGGCGTTGTAAACCTGAAAAATCTAAAGCGGTTTGATTAATTTCTAAAGTCACTCCTTCACAGGTTAAAAGTCCCATTAGTTGGAAAGTTTGATTAAAAATAGCTCGGAAACGGGCTTCACTGTCCCTTAAGGCTGCTTCTGTCTGTTTCCGGTGAGTAATATCTTGAATTTGGTTAATAAAATATAAAGGATTTTTTTGCTGATCTCGAACAATTGTAATATTGAGGAAGATCCAAATAATCTGTCCTTGTCTATGAATATACCGTTTTTCCCTTTGATAGCTTGGAATTTGATTATTTAATAAGTTTTGGAGATATTTAATATCGGTGGCTAAATCATCGGGATAGGTAATTTGTTGAAAGGTTAAATTTAGTAATTCTGACTGATCATACCCCACAATTTCAGATAATGCCTGATTTACGCGTAACCATTGACCGTCTAAGCCGACAATTGCCATACCAATTGAGGCATTTTCAAAGGCGCTGCGAAATTGTTCTTCACTTTGGCGGAGATAGGTTTCTATGTCTTGGTAATCGCTAATATTAGGCGCAATTTTAGTTGAATTTTCTTCTTTTATTGACCCAAGCTGAGATTTATTTTCAATCCAAATATAATATCCATATATTGATATAATTAATCCACTCAAAATTAAACTTATGGCGTTATGAATTAGATTTATAATAATATAATCGGCAAAAATTAACTGCCCAATACCACTGACCATACCCAGAAATCCCAAACAGAAAATTAGTAAATTAATTGGGTTGGAAAACCGTTTTAGTCTTTCTAAATATTGAGTAAGATTTGATGAAAATGATAGTCGTTTAGTCATCATAACACCTGCCCTTTTTGGTTGATATGGTTAGAACTATCTGAATTAAAAACCTTGATTAATATTAAAGATAACAGACCGTATTTTTACCTTGTTTTTTGGCTTTATATAAAGCTTGATCTGCTTTTTTAATTAATATTTGTGGTAGTTCATCACCCGCAGGAATTAAACTACTGACTCCTAAACTTAGGGTAATCACACCCTTTCCAGGGGATGCTTCATGGCATAATTGCAAATTATAAACTGCTTCTCGAATTTTTTCCGCAACTTGTAGCGCCCCTGGCAGGGAGGTATTAGGAAGAATGACTACAAATTCTTCTCCTCCATAACGAGCAACTAAATCCGCCGGACGTTTGACAGTTTCATAAATGGTTTGAGCAACTTTTTTTAAACAATCATCCCCGGCTAAATGACCATAGTTATCATTATATAATTTAAAATAATCTATATCCGCTAAAATCAGAGATAAAGGCAGTTTTTCTCGTCGTAATCTTAGCCATTCTTGTTCCAAAATTCGATCAAATCTTCGCCGATTTGCTACTTGAGTTAAACCGTCTAAATTAGCTAGATTTTCCAATTCTTGATTAACTTGATGTAGTTGTTGATAGAGTTGGGATTGATCGATGGCGATCGCTAATTGATCCGTGACCACTACAGCTAATTCTACATCGGTTTCTGACCAGGGAACAGAGTGATGTCTAACAATACTTAAACTTCCCCAAGCATCCCCATCGGAATAAACCGGAATCGGCAACCAAATTCTGGAATATTGTTCAATTAAATCCTGATTAAAGGAATTAATTATATTTTCCGGATCTTCGACACAAAAGGTTTGCAATAATTTCAGACGTTCTGTTAATAAATAACCGGAATTAGACAGTTTGGTATTGACTAATTTAGCCAGATCAGAATTGGGAAAATATTCAACTATTGGTTGCCAACTATTATGTTGGGATAAATGTTGAACAATTGCCACCCAATCTGCTTGTAAAAGTTGACCAATTTCGGTGACTGTGGTAGAAAATACCGTCGAAATTTCTAGGGAATTACGAATCGCCCGAATTACTCGATTTAAGGCTTGTTCCCGTTGATATTGTAACCTTAAAGCCTCTTGAGCCTGCTGTCGTTCTAAAATTTCTAACTGAAGTTGTTTTTTCTGCCATTGAATCGTGAGTTGATTTTTAACTCTTGCTAATACTTCTTCGACTTGAAAAGGTTTAGTAATATAGTCTGAACCTCCTACACTAAAGGCTTTGACTTTATCTAAACCATCACTTAAAGCACTGAGAAAGATAATCGGAATATCCTGAGTTATGACATCCTCTTTTAAGATTTGGCACACTTGATAACCCGACAAATCGGGCATGAGAATATCTAATAAAATTAAATCGGGAGGACTCTTTTGAATAGTTTCAAGAGCGTCGTAACCGTTACTAACGGCTCGCACTTTATAGCCGTTTTCTCGAAGTAGATTGACTAATAGCCTTAAATTTGCTAGTGTATCATCAATAACTAGCAAATCTGCTCTAGGTGCAAAATTAGACGAGACATACATTGGTGCTGATTCTGTTAAGATAATAAACCCCAGATTAAACTATCCTTGATTCTATAGTCTGAGATTACTCTCGATTATACCAAGATGAGAGACTAGGGTTCTATTTATTATATCTTAATCTGTTAGAAACAGAAGTCAAGCCAATTATCATCGTTGTAACTAGCACAAAATATAAACAGAGTTGCTTTTGTGCAATTGTAAAATCACCGTAAAGCTATGATCAAATGTTGCCAATTATCTGGAATGGCGCTATAATAGATATAAGGGTATTACTGCTGAGTGCATCTAGCATTTTATGGGGTCAGGGAAAAATTGATTAGCAACTCCTATCGCACTTCCGACCATTCTACAGGTCACTCCTTTTCTACTTCCCAGGGAGTGACAGCAGAAGTAATCTATGAGTTTTTTCTAAATGGGGTGCAAACCTCCAGTTCAGAAGCCGTTTTAGATAGCTTTGAACAACTATTCTTTTACCTGCTCTGTCCAAAAGAACCCAAGGTAAAAACGGCTTTAGAAACCATTTTGAGTGCAGAAACAGGGGAATCTTGCTTTCATGGCACTATTCAAAGATGTTGCTATATTCTAATTAATAATTGGCTACTTAAACGCCAACAAAAGTTGATTAAAAACCTAATTAAAATATTATCAAATCCCCCCGACATTGAGCAAACCTATTTATCTATTCAAGAAAGCCGACTAATTCTATGGGTCAACAATTTTTTAAATAGTGAAGATTATCAAAATTTACTCCAATGTGCGAATTTTGATCGCCATGATTGGAGTAGCCGTTATCAATCCTATTTATTAGTTCCTCAATACCTAAATCCTCGCAATTCCAGAGAACAAAAAGAAGTCGCTCGCAATTTAGCCCAACAGCTTAAAGATAAATATAAATTTGATTTAGCCATGTATATTGCTCGGTTGGAATCTCCAACGGGTCGAAATCGCACACCGAATAATCCCACCCAACTAGGGGATGAAGTCGTGAGTTTAATTAAACAAACAATTTCCACCCAGCGAATCTTTAATTATGGAACTCAAGCCAATTTATTTTTACAAAATACCCAAAATTTTCATTATCAAGAATTTAAACAATGTTTGCCTCAATATTTGATGTTTAATCTCAGTCAACAATATCCAGCGAATATTCTGAGGGAAAAAATAGAAGAAAAATTGCAATCTCTGTACCGTCTCCATGATGATAAAATTATTAATCAGGCTCTAATTATTAGAAACTGTAACCGACTAATTGAGTATTTACTAATTGAACAGGGGAAAGCACCATCATTCTTATTTAATTTAATGATTCGTCAGGGAAGTCAACTAACTTTAGTGATTTTACTGCTAAAATTAGTGTTGCTGGCGAGTCCTTGTCGAACCTATTTAGACATTTGTATTGCCAATTTAATTCAATTCTATCAAGATCATGCAGAAGTCAGATTTCAAGGGTTGATTCAATTTTTAGAAATTTTTAATTTAGTCTTTACATTATTTACAGAAAATGTCCAATATTTTTTAGTCAAAACCAAAGATTTAGCACCAGGAACTCAGTCGGAAACAGAATTAGACACCTATCGTCTATTTTGTCAATTTAAAGGGCCGGATTTACGCAATACAAATATCAAAGAAATTCAGTTAAAAGGAAAGGATTTACGCGGTGCGGATTTACGCGATATGGATTTAAAATCTATTCAACTAAGTCGAGTAGATTTAAGCCTAGCAAAACTCAGCGGTGCGGATTTAAGCCAGGGAATTTTTACCGAGACTAAATTTTTTATTGCTAATCTTAATTATACTAATCTTACCAATGCTAATTTAATCAAAACAGATTTTCGTCGTGCTGAATTGAAACACGCCAATTTAACCTCTGCGGATTTAAAACAAGCCAATTTTAATCGCGCTGACTTAAGAGGAGCTATGATTACCAAGGCGAATTTACCAGAAGCTAATTTAGAAAATACTGATTTAACTGAAGTAGATTTATCCGCTTCTAATTTACAACAGGCCAACTTAAATGGAGCTAATTTAAGTTACGCTAATTTAAGTTATGCTAATTTAACTAATGTTAATTTAAACCGAGCCAACCTGGAAGGAGCAAATCTTGAAGGAGCAAATCTTGAAGGAGCGAATTTATTAGGAGCTAATCTCGAAAATGCTAACTTAAAAGGTGCAATTTTAGAGCGAGCAATTTTATCCCAAGTTAACCTGAAATCCACGAATTTATCTAATGCTAATCTCATGGGTGCAATAGTTAATCAAGCCAATTTGAGTCAAGCTATTTTAATTAATGCCATCCTTAGAGATACAAATTTAGCCCAAAGTAATCTGAGTTATGCTGACTTAACAAAAGTAGATTTAACCCGGGCTAATTTAATCCAGGTTGATTTTAGTTATGCTTGTTTAAAAAATGCAATTGTTCGTCATACAAATCTAAAAGATGCTATTTTGTTAGGGACAGATTTACATGGGGCTAATTTATTCCGCAGTGGTATTGCCCAAGCTCATATTACACGAGTTAAATTAGGTAATAATTCGGGATTATCGGAGCAAACTCGAATTTTTTTAAATGGAGAGGAAATCTAGTAGTGAGGCGTTTACGCCTCTATCTATGGGCTTTAGACGCGCCGTAGCGCGCCTAAACGGGATAAAATTAGATGAGTTTAACCGCACGCAGGGTAAACATAATTCCTGCTGCTGCGACTAAAGCGCCCGCATAGATGATAACGTAAGCGATCGCGCCATCTACTGTAATCATTACACAACTCCATAAACATTACTTTCTATTGAATCATGAATTATCTGTCCGGGATCATCCGTAACGGGTTAAAAATGGAATACAATTTTTAAGGGTGAGTTAATAAAGGGAAAAATATGCAGTCATTGATTCGGGTAAATTTAGGTTCATTATCCTATAATATTGCCATCGGTGCCGGAAATTTAGATCGCTTGGGGGAATTGATTACCCCCTTAAATTTAGGCAAAAAAATATTATTAGTTTCTAACCCGGAAATATTTAATCATTATGGAGAACGTACCCGGATTTCCTTAGAAAAATCGGGGTTTGATCTGGCAATTTGTACCCTTCCCGCCGGAGAAGAATATAAAACCCCCGAAACCCTACAAAAAATTTATGATGCGGCTTTAAAACATAAACTAGAACGTGCTTCCACAATGGTTGCTTTAGGAGGAGGAATTATTGGAGATATGACCGGATTTGCGGCAGCGACGTGGTTACGCGGAATTAATGTAGTTCAGATTCCCACCTCTTTATTAGCGATGGTAGATGCTTCTATTGGAGGGAAAACCGGGGTAAATCATCCCCAAGGAAAAAATTTAATTGGGGCGTTTCATCAACCGAAATTAGTCTTAATTGATCCTGATGTTTTGCATACCCTTCCTGAACGGGAATTTAGGGCGGGAATGGCAGAAGTAATTAAATATGGTGTAATTTGGGATCAAGAATTATTTGATAAATTAGAACAATCCCAAAACTTAGATAATATCCAATCTTTAGATCCTGGATTATTACCAGAAATTTTAACCCGTTCTTGCTAAAGTAAGGCAGATGTTGTCAGTCAAGATGAAAAAGAATCGGGGTTAAGAGCAATTTTAAATTATGGTCATACTATTGGTCATGCGGTAGAAAGTTTAACCGGATATACGGTTGTAATTCATGGGGAAGCGGTGGCAATTGGGATGGTAGCCGCGAGTCAAATTGCGCTTAAATTAGGATTATGGGATGAAGATAGTGATCGACGTCAATTTGATCTAATTGAAAAGGCGAAATTACCGACCCAACTCCCCCCCGGATTAAATATTGATCAGATTTTGGATAGTCTACAAACCGATAAAAAAGTTAAAGCTGGAAAAGTCCGATTTGTCTTACCAACTCGCATCGGAGCAGCAACAGTAACAGATCAAGTGAATTCTGATATTATTCGTCAAATATTAGAAAGTTTTCCCATGGGTTGTTTGGTTTAAACAGGACTTACGCACCCAACCANNNTAAAAAACCCGGTTTCTTGGGCCCCATGCGTAAGTCCTATTAAAATGGGAAGATGTCATATTAATGTCATCGGATTGACACAATAACTTCATATCCTGACGATAATCTATAAATCAAAGGCAAGTTAACTCCTCACACCAAAATCACGTTTCGTTCCTCACCACTGGCTCATCACCAGTGGATTTTTTTTGCTTAATTAATTGTTGTTGTACACTGGAAAACACTGCACTTAAAACTGGCTGAACTCACCCATGAGAAAATGGACTCCGATTCTACTGTTAACCCTGTATTTACTAGGGACTGGCGTAACAGTTGGACTGAAAAATCGAGATTGGATTGTTGCACAGGGGATGACATTGTGGCATCAAATGCCCTCTCATTCAGCATTTGAGAAAGTTGTCGCTGCCAAGGTTTCCGCCCTACCAGACGTCAAATTGATGGTGGCGGAAGAACCCCCAGAACAGCCTCTGGCGACCAAACCGCAACCGGAAACTATTGCAAATGTCAATAATGTTCCCGTCCCTGGAACTTGCGCCCTACAACCCGATCCGAATCCGACCGTCAATGGTAAACCTGGGCCTGCGGTGAGTCCGGTGACTTTATATCGGTTTCGACGGCCAACGGATGTGCAAACCGCCAATCTTCAAGGGGGAGGGGGTTATACTCCCAATGAATATCAAGCCCTGGCCAATGCGACTAATTACGGACAGCGATTTTTGCATGATATTAATGGTCAAGCGGTGAATAATCCCCCGATTGTGGTGTTACATGAAACGGTATCGGATGTTTATAGTGCGGTGAATTTGTTTCAAAATCCCCAAGCTTTGGAGGATGATCAAGCCAGTTATCATACTTTAATTATGTTAACGGGGGATATTGTTTATATTGTTCCCCCGGATTTAAGAGCATTTGGTGCAGGAGATTCTGTATTTGTTAGTTCAACGGGAACGGAAACAGTAAAAACCCATGCTAAACGTCCTCCTTCGGTGAATAATTTTGCTTATCATATTTCTTTAGAAACCCCTGCGGATGGTCGAAATAATAACGATTCTCATAGTGGTTATACTACTGCACAATATCAATCTTTGGCATGGTTAGTAGCAAAAACAGGAGTTCCTGATGCTAGAATTACAACTCATGCGGCGGTTGATCGTTCAGGGGAAAGGCGAGATCCTAGAAGTTTTGATGGTCAACTGTTTTCGCAATATTTACAATCCTATCCCCGGACTCAAGAAATTATGATTAGTTGTCAATCAGC
>DMPJ01000391.1 GCA_003456035.1 Planktothrix sp. UBA8402 | reverse complement strand
CTTAATATAGAAAAAACTATATTTAATTGTCAAAATCAAAGTTTTACTGAGATCAATCAACCACAAGAAATTAATAATTTAGCCATGAGCGAATCGAATCATCAAATTTATTCTAAATATCTACTTGAGAATGTTTTGAACCCCTTCTATGACAAACGATTTGAAAAGTTGAGACAACTTCAGATTAGAGATATTATTAAGCGTAAAAATCCTTATTTATTTAAGGCTAAAAATATCGAATTGGCAGGAGAATTCGTAAAAAGTATTGTTGATGCTTTTCTATCTTCTCAAGAAGAAACGATTTTCGGAAATTTATTAGAAGGTTTTGCTATATATATCTCAGAAACACTATACGGAGGAGTCAAATCAACTCTTAATAGTGTCGATTTGGAATTTGAGAGAGAAGGAATTTATTATATCGTTGGGATTAAATCAGGAATAAACTGGGGTAATTCCGATCAAATTAATCGAATGAAAGATAACTTTAAAAAAGCTAGAATGATTTTAAGAGAACGAGGAATAACTCAGGAAATTGTTGCTGTGAATGGTTGTATGTATGGAAAAGATAAAAACCCTTTAAAAGCGAATCAAGATCCAGATAAAGTATATTTTAAATATGCGGGCCAAGATTTTTGGAATTTTATCTCAGAAGATGATAATTTCTACCAAGAGATGATTGTACCCATTGATATAGAAGCAAAGAAAAAAGATGAAATTTTCAAAGCACCTTATTCAGCTAAAATCAACGAAATGACACAAGAATTTATGCGTTATTTTATGAAAAATAACCAGATCGACTGGATTAAATTAGTTGATTACGTTTCAAAGCGAGAAGATGTAAAATTAGAATCAGTAGAAACACAGTTGTCTTTAGAATTAGAAGAATCTTCTGATTTAGAAGAATAAGCGATCGCAAAATCAATTAAATCAAAATCATGGAATATATCTTCATTAATTCGTCATTAAGTTTTTATCTGTTTTCAAGAAATTCATCTACGGTAATCCCAGCCAGCGCAATCAAACTTCTCAGTAACCCAGGTGCTAATTCTCGATGATTAGGAATTGACAGAGTTGGTTTAGATTCATGCCAAAGGATGATATGACTTCCAGTTTGATGATCGACTTCATAACCCAACCTCTTGAAAACTTTGACAGCTTTATTACCGGAAATATTTGATAATCGTCCCATTTAGACTACCACTTCCCCTATGAACATTTGAGTCTCTTTTGCTACATACGGTTTACCATGTTTTTCTTGCACATAAAGATAGCCTTGAATAGCATCTTTGATATTTTCAATTGCCTCATCTAAGGTTTTACCTTGACTCAAACAGCCTGGAAGTTCGGGAACTTCCGCGATATAACCTTCATATTCAGGATCAAATGTGAAAATTACTTGGAATTTCACAACAAATCTACCTCTGATTTCAATTGTTAGGAATTACCATACCATTATAATGCTAAATTTTCGCCTTAATATAGCCAAACAAAAATGGCGAATGGACTTAACCCATTATTAACTTAAAAAATATTTTTGCCGGGTCATAATTCATGTTAAAATGACTCTCTGGTTAACAAAAATAGCACAATAGAAGCAGATTAAACAATAATTATTGAGAACCGACTATGAGTGATTCCAAAACAGAACCTTTAATGATCCTCAAAGGCGTTGGTAAATCCTATCAACAGCCCAATGGTCAAGAAATTCCGATTCTCAATAACATTAACTTAGAATTGCGCCGGGGCGAAATCATCGCTTTATTAGGGCCTTCTGGTTCAGGAAAATCTACCTTAATGCGAATAATTGCCGGGTTAATTTATCCAACTCAAGGACAAGTTCTCTGTCATGGAAAACCATTAATTGGAATTAATCCCGGTGTGGCAATTGTCTTCCAAAGTTTTGCCCTTTACCCTTGGTTAACGGTTTTAGAAAATGTGGAATTAGGATTAAAAGCCGGGGGATTTCCTGTAGACTGGCGACGACAAAAAGCCCTAAAAATGATCGATATTATTGGCTTAGATGGATTTGAAAATGCTTATCCTAAAGAACTATCAGGGGGAATGCGACAACGGGTTGGATTTGCTAGGGCTTTAGCCGTTGAACCCGAATTATTATGTATGGATGAACCTTTCTCCGCTTTAGATGTTTTAACCGCAGAAAACTTGCGAATTGAACTGTTAGATTTGTGGTTAGAAAAACGTATTCCTACCCAAGCAATTTTAATTGTAACTCATGGGATTGAAGAAGCGATCACCTTAGCGGATCGGGTAATTGTTTTAGGTAGAAATCCGGGGCGAATTCGGGCGAATTTATCAATTAAATTAAGTCATTATCGCGATCGCAAAAGTCCCAGTTTCCAAGCCTTAGTTGATCAAGTTTATAAAATTCTCACCAACCCAGAATTAGAAACCTTAGAACCTCAAACAACCGTTAAAAATACTCTGAGTAAATATCAATCTTTACCCTACGTTCGCATTGGTTCTATTGCGGGTTTATTAGAACTCTTAGAAGATCGACAAAATCCTGATTTATATCGTTTAGGGCAAGAACTGCAACTGGACGTTGATGATTTACTCCCCATTGTAGAAGCCGCAAAATTTATGGATTTAATCGAAATTCGAGAAGGAGATTTTAACCTAAAACCAATCGCCCTAGAGTTTATTCAGGGAAATATTGACCAGCGAAAACAAATTATTCGGCAACAATTACTCAGTAATATTCGCCTAGTTCAACAAATTTATACCCTTTGTCAATCTAAACAAAATCGTCGTATTCCCGAAGATTTAGTCTTAGATGTTCTGAATAATCATTTTAGTCCTAAAGAAGCACAACGACAGTTAAATACAGCCATTGACTGGGGACGTTATGCAGAACTTTATGCCTATGATGAACCCAGTGGGGAAATCTTTTTAGAAACATCTGATTTTAGCTTAACAACACCGGAGGTATAAACTATATGACTCGTTCTCTTACCCCTAAAAATCAAACCTTAGATCGCTCTCGTTTAACATGGCAAGATGGCTTATTAATTCTAGCAGTTATTACTGTACTTTTAGTAATTGTTCGCACGGCTTCCCAATTAACCGGAGATTATCAACCCGATGTCATCATCTCCACTGATTTAGATCAACTTCCCAGTTATACCGCCCAAACATTATTAAGGATGGGATCAGCTTATTTTTTATCCTTAATTTTTAGTTTAGTTTATGCCTATTCTGCTTATCGTTTTCCCTTGGCAGCTAAAGTTTTAATTCCCCTATTAGATATTTTACAATCCATTCCGGTTTTATCATTTTTACCTGGGGTTGTACTCGCTTTAATTGCCCTGTTTCCTGGTCAAAGAATTGGAATTGAACTGGCAGCTATTCTGTTAATTTTTACGGGAATGACTTGGAATTTAGTCTTTAGTTTCTATCAATCTTTATCGAGTATTCCTAGGGAATTATTAGAAGTATCAAAAGTCTATCATCTCAATTCTTGGCAACGGTTTTGGTCAGTGGAATTACCTTCAGGAATCTTAGGATTAGTTTGGAATAGTGTCATGTCCGTTGCCGGAGGATGGTTTTTTTTGATGGCAATTGAATCCTTTACCTTAGGCGATCGCAGTTTTCGACTTCCCGGTTTAGGATCATTTTTAGCTCAAGCTTCTGATCAAGGTGATTTCATTGCTATTGCTTGGGGAGTAGCAGTTTTAATTGGAATTATTATTCTTCTGGATTTTTTAGTCTGGAAACCATTAATTGCTTGGGCAGAAAAATTTAAGTTAGAAACCGTTGAATCCCAAAATATTCCCCAATCAATTGTATTAGATTTCCTACGACGTTCCCCTACTTGGCGAATTGTAACCGAACGTTTTGGGCAGCTTTGGTCAGATAAAATTTCTCAGCGCCTCGCCAAAGCTAATCCCACCCCCACCCCAGTTTTACCATCAAAATCCGATCACAATTGGTGGAGTCGGATATTTTTAACTGGGTTTGGATTTATAGTTTTATGGGGAACTTGGGAAGGAGTTATATTATTACAAAAACTAGATTTTCAAGACTGGAAACAAGTAATTACCGGGGCTATTTTAACCGCTTTACGGGTGATTAAANNTTACGCGTTATTATCGCCCTATGTTTATCCTTATTATGGACTGTACCTGTAGGAGTTGCTATTGGCCGAAATCCTCGACTAGCCCAAACTTTACAACCCTTAGTTCAAATTGCGGCATCAGTTCCAGCAACAGCTTTATTTCCCGTATTATTACTATTTTTAGCCCGTTTAGGAGGCGGTTTACAAATCGGTTCTGTGGCACTGATGATGTTAGGAACAATGTGGTATATCTTATTTAATGTAATTGCCGGAGCCCAGGCAATTCCCTCGGAGTTATTTGAAGCCGCTAGTATTTATAAACTCTCGTTAGTGCTGCGATGGAAAACGGTGATTTTACCTGGAATTTTTCCCTATTTAATTACAGGAATGATTACGGCCGTTGGTGGGGCGTGGAATGCCAGTATTGTCAGCGAATATGTTCAGTTTCAAAGCCAAACTTTAACCACACCAGGGTTAGGATCACTAATTTCTCAAGCAACAGAAACCGGGAACTATCCTCTGTTGTTTGCTTCTACGGCTGTGATGTCATTATTAGTAGTCTTAACTAACCGTTTAATCTGGCGAAAATTATATCAATTTGCTCGTTCAAAATACCAACTTTTGTAATATAACCCCATTTCCCCGTAGTGAGGCGTTCACGCCTCCTCTTGATCTTTGAGTAAGAATTGA
>DMPJ01000336.1 GCA_003456035.1 Planktothrix sp. UBA8402 | reverse complement strand
CCTGCTCCCCCTGCTCCGGTGTGCTTCTCTTGCTCCCTGTGCTTCTCTTGCTTGAATTTTATTGAAATTATGGCTAATAGTTGGTGGGAAATTAAAGTATTGTGTGATCCGACGCTAGAAGATGCGGTTTTCTGGCGCATGGAAACTTTTGGTTGTCGGGGAACAGCTAATCAAATTAAGAATAATTCCTGCTTGGTATCGGCTTATTTACCCGAAGAAAAAGCCCATTTACTAGATTTAGCAGCACTTTCTTTATTATTACGTCAAGATGCTTTGTGTTTAGAAATCCCTATTCCTGCTGTGAGTTGGGATTTAATAGATGAACAGGACTGGTCAAGTAGTTGGAAACAACATTGGGAACCAACTCCTATTGGCGATCGCTTTTTAGTTTATCCGGCTTGGTTAGAGTTACCTGAAAATCCTGATCGGATATTATTACGTTTAGATCCAGGAGTTGCTTTTGGAACTGGAACCCACGCCACAACTCAACTGTGTTTAGAATCTTTAGAAATGCGCTTAGGTGGAGAACAAACCCAAGCGGTGATCGCAGATATTGGTTGCGGTTCTGGTATTTTATCTATCGGGGCAATTTTATTAGGAGCCTCTAAGGTTTATGCTGTTGATAATGATCCTTTAGCCACTCGTTCAACTTACGAAAATTGCCAATTAAACCAAATTTCATCGGAAAAAATTATTATTCAAGATGGAAGTATTGAACAGGTAACTGAGATAGCGGATCAACCTATGGATGGCATTGTTTGTAATATTTTAGCAGAAGTTATTATTGATTTAATTCCTCAATTTAATGCGATCTCAAAGAAAAATACTTGGGCTGTTTTAAGCGGTATTTTAATGGATCAAGCTAAACCTATTGCAGATACTTTAGAACAACATGGTTGGGTTGTCGCCACCCTATGGCGTCGTCAAGAATGGTGTTGTTTTAATATTCGACGATCTTAATTCAGTCATCAGTGGGCAATAGGCAATAGGGAATAGTTAATACAATATTTCCTCCCCATTACCCATTACCCATTACCCATTACCCAGAATCCTGATATGATATCTTCTAATCAAATTGAAAACCGCAAAGCAGATCACCTGCGGATTTGCTTAGAAGAAGATGTGCAGTTTCGACAAACAACAACTGGGTTAGAACGTTATGATTTTAACCATTATTGTTTACCCGATTTAAACCGCAGTGAAATTGATATCACCACATCATTTTTAGGTAAAATATTAGCAGCGCCATTATTAATTTCCTCCATGACCGGAGGCACACAAGAAGCAAAATTAATTAACTATCGGTTAGCGGCTGTGGCTGAACATTATCATATTGCTATGGGAGTAGGTTCTCAACGGGTAGCAGTAGAAAATCCCGATGTTGCTGATACCTTCGCCGTGCGAGCGCTCGCCCCCAATATCTTACTATTTGCTAATTTAGGAGCCGTTCAATTAAACTATCAATATGGTTTAGAACAATGTTTAAAAACCATTGACTTATTAGAAGCCGATGCCCTAATTTTACATCTAAATCCCTTACAAGAATGTATTCAAACCGAAGGCGATACCAATTTTAAAGGATTATTCCATAAAATAGAACAATTATGTACTCAACTTCCCGTTCCTGTGATTGCCAAAGAAGTCGGAAATGGGATTAATGCAGTCATGGCAAAACAATTAATCGAGGCAGGAGTGGCTGCTATTGACGTTGCTGGGGCGGGAGGAACGTCTTGGGCTAAAATCGAAGGAGAACGCGCCCAAGACCCCCTACAACGTCGCCTAGGCCAAACCTTTGCCAATTGGGGGATACCGACAGCCGATTGTATTACCAGTATTCGAGAAGTGTCTCCCGATATTCCCTTAATTGCTTCGGGAGGGTTACGCAGTGGTTTAGATGTGGCCAAAGCGATCGCCTTGGGTGCAAATTTGGCCGGGTTAGCATGGCCGTTTTTGCAAGCCGCAGCCGAATCGGAAGCAGCAGTCTATAATTTAGTAGAGATTCTCAGAGCCGAACTAATTACCGTGCTATTTTGTACAAACAACCCCAGCCTAAATCAACTGCAAAAATCAGGAGCATTAACCCTTAAAAAATAGTAGGGTGCGTAAGCGCAGCGCACGCACCAAATCTAATTAGATTATCCCACTTATTAATCGTAATATGAAAGACTTTCTCAAATTTACATTTGCCAGTTTATTAGGAAACTTAATCGGACTTGTCCTAATTACCACAATGGGAATTGGAGGACTAATTTTCCTGGCTGTTATGATTGCTAATCAAGATTCTGGGCCACAAGTTAAAGATAAATCAGTATTAGTTTTTGATTTAGCATTAAGTGTGAGTGATACTGGCCCTAATCCTTCAACTTCTGAAGCCTTACAAGAACTTTTATCAGAAGATAGTCCCACTTCAATTCAGTTAAGAACATTAGTTCAAACTATTGACCAAGCCAGTAAAGATGATAGAATTGTTGCCATTTATTTACAAGGAACTAATACTCCAATTTCCACAGGATTAGCTAATTTAAAAGAAATTCGTCAAGCCTTACAACGGTTTAAAGATAGCGGAAAAACTATTATTGCTTATGATATTGATTGGACAGCACCAGAATATTATTTAGCTTCCGTGGCGAATCAAGTAGTTATTAACCCACTAGGTTCTTTAGATATCAAAGGATTGAGTTCTCAAGTCATGTTTTTAACCGGGGCGTTAGAAAAATATGGTATTGGTGTTCAAGTGATTCGAGTGGGTAAATATAAAGCCGCAGTTGAACCTTTTTTACTCAAAAAATTAAGTCCAGAAAATCGAGAACAAACCCAAAAATTGTTAGGAGATTTATGGGGAGAATGGTTAAGAACTATTGCACCTAGTCGCAAAGTGACACCCCAACAATTACAAGCATTTTCTAATACCGAAGGTATTCTATTAGCAGATAAAGCCTTAAAAGGAAAATTAGTCGATCAAGTTTCCTATGGTGATGAAGTGATTACTAATTTCAAAAAAATGACGGGGGAATCCAAAGAAAAAAGTCAACAATTTCGTCAAATTAGTATTAATTCCTATTCAAAAACACCTGAAGTTGCTGATAATAATAGTGGGAATCAAAATAGTGATAATAAAATTGCAATCGTCTATGCTGAAGGTGAAATTGTTGATGGAAGTGGTACTTCTAGCCAAATTGGAGGCGATAGATTAGCCAAAGAATTAAGAAAATTACGCTTAGATGAAAAGGTAAAAGCGGTAGTTTTACGAGTTAATAGTCCAGGAGGAAGCGCCACAGCTTCAGAAGTAATTGGACGAGAAGTACAACTGATCAGAAAACAGAAACCTGTAATAGTTTCTATGGGAAATTATGCCGCTTCCGGGGGATATTGGATTGCGATGGGGGCGGATCAAATCTTTGCCGAAGCCAATACAGTTACCGGATCAATTGGCGTGTTTGGATTACTATTTAATATTCAAGATATTGCTAGTAAGAATGGGATTACTTGGGATATTGTGAAAACGGGTAAATTTGCCGATATTCAAACCAATAGTCGGCCCAAAAGTCCAGAGGAATTAGCCAGATTGCAAAGCGTTGTTAACTTAATTTATGATCGATTTATTTCTAATGTAGCCACGAATCGGAAGTTAACTAAAGATCAAGTTCAAGAAATTGCTCAAGGGCGAGTTTGGTCGGGTTCAGAAGCTAAACAGTTAGGGTTAGTTGATGAAATTGGTGGGTTAGATGCAGCGATCGCCTCGGCTGCAAAAAAAGCTAATTTAGGAGATGATTGGAAACTAAAAGAACCTGCTAAACCTCGGACATTAGAAGAACGAATATTAGAGAATTTAGCTGGAGATAGCCTCACAAAAATAGCGACTCCTGTTGATCCTTTAACCCGTGAATTTCTCCGACTTCAAGAGGAATTATCAATGATTAAAACCATGAATGATCCTAAAGGAATTTATACTCGTTTACCGTTTAATTTGAGGATTGAATAGGTTTTGTTGAGTTGTGGAAAA
>DMPJ01000380.1:4754-5056 GCA_003456035.1 Planktothrix sp. UBA8402 | reverse complement strand
AAAAAGTTTAATTTTACCCCACTATTTCGAGCTTGATTAACGGTTGGTTCAGCTAAATCAAATTCTCCATCAGTAATAACTAATAACTTTGGACATCTGCCTGAGTTGTTTTTAAGTTGAGATAATCCATTTTCGACAACTAAATCAATATGGGTTCCGCCTCCAATTTGGGAATCTAAACCCGGTTTCACAACTTGCTCAATGGCTTGCTCAATTTCTTGGGGATTACTGGTAAATTGTTGTGTAATGGGAATCACTTGATCAGCAAATCCTGAAACTGATAAAAGGTTCGGTTCTGCTAA
>DMPJ01000380.1:4576-4708 GCA_003456035.1 Planktothrix sp. UBA8402 | reverse complement strand
CAGGTACTGCTGCTCAGATCCAGGGCAATTTGAACCGTTACTAATTCTTGAAATAAAATCAGTTGAGAAGTTAGTAATCCTAATACAAGGAAAACGACCGTTAAAATTGCAAAGAACTGAAAAATTCCATAG